>NZ_PUJV01000014.1:0-103646 GCF_011189495.1 Photorhabdus stackebrandtii | reverse complement strand
GGCTGTTCATTTAAGCAGGCAGAATAAAGTACGCCCAGTTCTGATTTCAAGATCTCTACAGACCAACCATCGGACACAATGTGATGCTGAGTCAGCAAGAAGACGTAATCCTCGTCGGCTCGTTGTACCAGAGCGCAACGAATTAAGGGACCACGGGCAAGATCAAACGGCGTTTCCGCCTCCTGTACGCACAGAAGCTTAAGTTGCTCATCGACTTCAAGCGCGTTACGCAGATCGTATTGTTTCACCGGCAGACCAAACTCCGCCGGTAACAGTTCAACCTGAGGCTGACCGTCAACCATGATAAAGACTGAACGCAGCGCTTCGTGGCGGGCAAACAGACGATTCAGCGCCTGTTGCCAGGCGGTAATATCAAGCTGACCACGCAAGTACAGTGCCAGCGGAATATGATAGGTATCACTGACGCCATCAAACTGCGCCAGAAACCACAGACGCTGTTGAGCGAATGACAGCGGTAAAGCACTCTCACGGGAGACGGGAATAATTTCAGACAATCTCCCCCCTTCCACATTGCGCTGGGCGCAGATCCTCTCCGCAAAGGCCGCAAGTGACGGTGACGTAAATAAGGCAACCAGCGGCAGTTCAACACCGAAAGCAGCGATACGATTCATGACCCGTACCGCCAACAGTGAATGCCCCCCCAGCGCAAAGAAGTTGTCATGCCGGCTGATCTGCTCAATGCCTAATAATTCACGCCAGATAGCCGCCAGTGCAGTTTCTGTCTCTCCTTGTGGTGCTTCGTAAACCTGACGGGCAAAAGCATCTTCACCCGGAGCCGGTAATGCCTGACGATCCCGCTTGCCATTCGGGGTCAGCGGGAAGGCGTCCAGACGCACAAAAGTCGCCGGCACCATATAATCAGGCAAAATAGCACTCAGATGTTCACGCAAACGGGCAGCTAATCCGTTAGCTTCTTCCGCCACGACATAAGCGACCAGACGTTTGTCCTGCCCGTCACCCAGCGCCAGCACCCACGCTTCGCGCACCGCAGGATATTCTGTCAACCGGGCTTCGATTTCACCCGGTTCAATCCGGAATCCACGGATTTTAACCTGCTGGTCATTACGGCCAACAAACACCAGATTGCCGTCCGGCAAATAACGAGCCAAATCCCCGCTGCGATACATCCGCGCATCAACGTCATCACTAAACGGATCAGTGAGAAAACGTTCGGCGGTCAGTTCAGGGCGATTGAGATAACCACGCGCCACACCGACACCGCTAATATACAACTCACCTACCGCTCCCCATGGCACTGGTTGACCATGTTTGTCCAGCAGATAAAGACGCTTATTGGCCGTCGGACTGCCGATGGGAACTAATCCCCCGGTATAGTCTGACGGGCAATTCCAGGTGGTGGCACAAACAGTGATTTCCGTCGGGCCATAGGCGTTGAATAGATTGGCTCGACCGCACAATGTCTGAAACAAAGCAGTCGCTGGCGCTTCTCCTGCGAATATTAGTGTGGGCTTTATCGTTATCGCCGGTAAACCGGCACCATCGTGGAACATGGCTGGTGTCAGGCAGGCGTGCGTTACCCGCCATTCTTCCAGGTGATGCCAGAGACGATACGGGTCTTGCCGGATTGTTTCAGTCGGAATAACCAACATAGCCCCACTGCTCAACGCCATCATGATTTCCCAGACGCTGGCATCAAAACCAAATGAGGCAAATTGCAACATCCGGCTGGTTATACCAACATCAAACTGGGCAATTTGTTCCAGCGTCAGGTTAACCACACTCTGATGTTCGATCATCACCCCTTTCGGTCTGCCGGTGGAGCCGGAAGTGTAGATCACATACGCCAGATGCCGTGAGGTGAGCTCAGGGACCTGCGGGTTGCCGTCCGGTTGATCCGGCAGGGTCTTTGGATCGAGTACGGTTAGCGTCGCCAGTGTTTCTTCACCCAATGCTGCCCGTCCAATATCATCTGCTAGTAAAATAGTTGGCGCGGCATCAGTGAGCAGATAAGTCAGACGTTCACCCGGATAAGCCGGATCTAATGGCACATAAGCCCCGCCTGCTTTCAACACCGCCAGTAATCCCACGACTCTTTCCAGTGATCGTGTTACACAAATGGCTACCGGTTGATCCGGTATTACACCTAATGCAATAAGCTGATGCGCCAGCCGGTTGGCTCGGGCATTCAGTTCAGCATAACTAAGCGTCTGATTTTCATAATTTACCGCTATGGCGTCCGGGGTCTTCTCCACCTGCTGTTCAACCAACTGATGAACACACAACTGTCCAGGATATGGCGCAGCGGTGGCATTCCAGGTTTCCAGCAATAACGCGCGTTCCGTTTCAGGTAGAATGTTCAGTGCCCGTACCGGCGTTTCTGGTGCCCGCTCCAGCGCTTCTGCCAGACTTACCAGCGCCTGTTGCATATAACCGCATACCCGGTCCGGCTCAAACGGCGCTACCACCTGGGCAGTCAGCCCCAGAGTTGTGCCACCATCCTCCACCGACAGCGCAAACGGATAGTTGGTCTGCTCCTGTTCGCCCAGGAATTCGATACCCGGTACAGCCTCATGAGAGATCAGCGGCTGCTCATTATGCCGGTAGTTCAACAGGGCACTAAACAGTGGCGTGCCGCCCGCTACCCCACTGCAACGCTGGGCCAGCGCCAGTGACGCATGTTCAAAATCCAGCAATCCGGCCAGCCGGGACTGTGCCAGCCGTACACTCTCGTGCACCGGCGTGTCATCCATATTCAACCGCAGCGGCAAGGTATTGATAAACAGCCCCATGCCGCTGTCAGCCCCTTCCCCCGCCGCCATGCGCCCAAACAGCACAGTGCCGAACACCACTTTCTTCTGCCCGCTGGTCCGTGACAGTACCTGCGCCCAGGCCAGATGACACAATGTTGCCACACTGACACCCAGACGTTTTGCCTGCTGACGAAGGCGATCATTTAGCTCCGACGGTAACATCCGGTGCGATTGTGTGACCTGCGAACCGTCACGATGCACCTCAATCAGGCCAAACGGCAACGTCGGCTCATCCACGTCAGCCAGCATGTCGGTAAAGAAGCGGGTATGCTCTGCCTGATTGACATCCAGCCGAACCTGCGCCACCAGATTGCGGAAAGGTGCCGGTACCGGCAAGTTGTCGCCCTGCCCGGCAAGACAGACCTGCACTTCGTGGTGCATCACTTCCATTGTTGTATGGTCGCCAATCAGGTGATGCTGCAATTGCAGCACATGCCAGCGGCCATCGGTTTCCTGCGCCACCACAAAGCACAACAATGGGGCCTGACTCAGATCAAAACGATACTGATGCGGGTTAAAACGGTGAGCCAATTGCTCGCCAACCGGCCCGTCAGCCGGGTCCAGGATCAGTTCAGTAACCGATAAAGACGCCTGACGCCTGACCACCTGCGCCGGTGCAGATAATCCCTGCCAGATAAATGCGGTCCGCAGGATATCATGGCGATCAACCACCTGTTGCATCGCCACCAGATAGCGGTCCAGCAGCGCCCGGTCAGCAAAAATCATCGGATAGGCCAGCAGATAGGGATCACCTTCCTCCGCCAGTAGATGATGGAACAAGATACCGTCCTGCAACGGTGATAGGGCGTAGATATCCTGAATATTGGCAATCCCGCCCGGCACCTGTTCAACAATGTAGTCAATCTCAGGCTGGGTCAGATCAATCAGTGGCAACATCTCTGGCGTCAACGCCGTGGTCGCTAATGTGATGATATTGGGCGGCACCACGACAACCTGATGTTGCTCCAATGTCTGGGCCAATTCTGACAGCACCGGGCACTGGAACAGGTTACGGGCGGCCAGTGTCAATCCCAGGCTGCGCAGGCGTTCAATCATCCTTACGCCGAGCAGAGAATGACCACCCAGTGCAAAAAAGCTGTCATGCCGGCTAATTCGCTCAATACCCAGTAATTCGCGCCAAAGGGTCGCCAGAACAATCTCCATCTCTCCTAGCGGCGCTGCATAGACCTGACAGGCGAAGGCGTCCTCCCCCGGTGCCGGCAACGCTCGGCGATCCAGTTTGCCATTTGGCGTCAATGGGAATTCATCCAGACGCACAAAAGCCACCGGTACCATATAATCTGGCAACCGTGCACTCAGGTGTTCACGCAAGCGGGTAGCCAATCCGTCATTCTCTTGGGTCAGCACATAGGCAACCAGTTGTTTGTCCTGCCCCTCTCCTAACGCCTGCACCACAGCTTCACGTATCGCCGGATATTCCACCAGCCGGGCCTCAATTTCCCCCGGTTCAATCCGGAAACCGCGGATTTTCACCTGCTGGTCGTTACGGCCCAGGAATTCCAGATTACCGTCCGGCAGATAGCGGGCCAAATCTCCGGTTCGGTACATCCGCGCATTCGGTTTATCGCTAAATGGATCTGTGAGAAAGCGTTCAGTGGTCAGTTCAGGGCGATTGAGATAACCGCAGGCCACTCCGTCGCCCCCAACATAAATCTCACCGGTCATCCCCAATGGTACCGGCTGGCCGTCGGCATCCAGCAAATAAATCCGGGTGTTGGCAATGGGTCGACCAATAGGAATAGAAGTCGTCCCCGACGTTAACACGTCAATACGGTAGGTCGTGGTCAACGTAGTTCCTTCACTCGGACCGTAGGCATTTAACAACTGTTGTGGCGGGTTCTTACGCAGCACTTGAGCAATAACATGCGGATCGAGGACATCTCCCCCAACCAGCAGCATTTTAAGTTGCGGCAACACCGGGGACAGCTCCGCCACCAGCCGGTTAAACAGCCCGACACTCAGCAACAGAACCGTAATACGATGCGCCTGTAACGCCCGGATAAAATCCAGCGGCGTCAGCAACGTAGTATGATCAATAACCACCAGCGCAGCACCGTTGAGCAACGGTGCCCAAACTTCGAAGGTGCTGGCATCGAAAGCCGGGTTAGCGGCGAAGGCAATCCGGTCATTGGGTTTGATGTCAGCATAGCCATTATTGATGACCATCCGGACAACAGCCCGATGAGGCACGATGACCCCTTTGGGTGTCCCCGTCGAACCGGAGGTGTACATGATATACGCCGGCCCGGTACTGGAACCCAATAAATCAAGATTGCAACGCTCTTCTTCCCGGATCGGTTCTGTCTCGGGGGTAAGACGGAGCCGCGGAACAACTAAGTCAGCCGGGGTTTCCGTCTGCATATCAGTAAGCAGTAATTTGGCAGCACAATCGTTTATCAGCCAGCTTTTCCGCTCATTCGGTACGTTGGGATCGACAGGGACATAAACCGCACCGGCCTTAAGGATAGCCAACTGAGCCACTACCAGTTCAACCGAACGTTCTAACAGAATCGCCACGTGGTCATCCGGGTACACACCCTGTTCAATCAGTTGACAGGCCAGCCGGTTAGCGCGGGCATTCAGTTCCGCATAACTCAGGATCTGATCCTTGGAGATTAACGCCGTGGCTGCTGGGGTTTTCTCTGCCTGTTGTTCAAACAACTGATGAATACATAAATGGTCAGGATACGGGGTTTCTGTGGCGTTCCAGGTTTCCAGCAACAATGTGCGTTCAGCCTCAGATAACCCATTAAACTTTCGCGCAAATATGCCATCACTCACCTTTTCTGACGACACACTCACTAACCCCGCTTGAAGGGTATTTTCCTTTCTGGTAATACTGTCTTTCATCTGCTTACTACCTCAACGAATCTATTGGATATTTGAAAACTGTTATTTCCAACAACCATCAAAAATGTTTTTCTTTTACTTTTCGGAAAAATAACAACGAGCACATCAGGCATCAAAAGATACTCCAGCAATACTTTCTCTCAGCTGTTGGATGTAATAGCCCGGTTAACATCCGCATAATTAACAATTTTGCGACGATAATTTTCCTGACAACGGAATAAATGGTTCATCAGATGAACCGAAATAAGGCATTCCATTTTTTCCTGTTTTTTAGATAAGCGCCTTTGATTTACGTCAATTTTTTATTGGCCGACGCTGAATTCCATAACTAAATAAAAATAGATCTATTGAATATATCTACTGGCACGAGCGCTAAGTCCTTGCTGTATTTTGTCCGTTTAGTATTAATATCTGATTGAAATTATTTCAGATAAAATTAGGTGTTTATAAATATCAATAGCCTCCAATAACCAAGAAACAAGAAACAAGAAACAAGAAACAAGAAACAAGAAACAAGATAAACCCAACAAAAATACTATTTATCATAATGTTACAATAAAGTTATGTATATTTTCCCATATAAAACATAAACCGGCTTTACTACATATTATTTTATAATAATCAAATTACACAACTAATGTAAAGTATAATTATATTTAACACCGATGGTAAATAATTTAAAATTAATACTAATTTTTTACATATATTGCTTCGTAATAATACGAAAATGTAATCAATATAAAAATCAATTACATATTAAAATTAAATTAGTTGATTATTATTTCAGAAAATAAAATCATATGATTAATTACTTATTCAAATGTATTTTTAAATTCTATATAGCATAAAAATGGATGGCGGTAATTTCGGTTTCCAACCAAAACGGTAAATGAATAACAAAGCGCTGGTCATAAGCGGGGGTAAAATGAGAATACCAATGGGAAAATCAAGCAGTTTATTCTCAAAGGAATAGACTTGAGGATCGGGAAAGGAGGAAGATACAGACGATAGTTAACTTTGTCACCTTATTAATCAATTTAAAACCTGTTTTTCATGATATTTTCTCTTCCTGTGTCAGTATAATATTGAATTTTTTACCCGCTTTAAAAAATCCTTAATCACTGCTTTTTATCTTTGTTGATTAAAGTTTTTATATCAAAGGAGGATTTAAATTAATAAAATTTCCAACAGGAGAGTTAACTACATTTAATCGAAAATCATTAACCATTAAAAGCGAGTTGAAAAGAAATCCGCATGGAGAAGAATATTACCCGAATAACCGGGGATTAAAACGCTTTCTCGCCGGTTATTTTATGAATAAAACCCTAAAAATAATGCAATGAAAAAGGGATAAAACGGTTAATCTGGCAGGATTTAAGCCCTGAAAAAGGAGGTGATTATCGGAAAAATAGAAAGGGGTATTTTTATATTATCAGGTTATTTATTTGCTGATTTATGAAGACAAAATAAAGGGGGGTGACTTATTAAAACTGCGGATAAAACAGCGTCAGTAAAGATAAAAAGTGGATATGATTAGCATTTGTTAAACGTAAAACACGATAGCTAATGATGATTAAACTTCACAAAAAGCAGGTGTTAAAAGCGGTAAAAACAACGGTGAAAATGTTATAGAGATTAAAACTATAAATTAAAACAATAGCTTTTAATCACAGTTTGAAACCTGCTCTGGTTTTATGGGTATTTCAATTAAGGGCCTTGGAATGTGATATTTATGACCGTACCTTTAATCGACAGGCTCCAGTCGAACAACCACAATTAACCCGGTGTCCCTCCAGTGCAACAGGTATTCCCTGTATATTGAATAAGCTGGAGCCTTCCGCAATCGCCCCGGTTTGTTTACAGGCGGGACAAAATACCGGGTCGCCTTTACAAGCAACCGATACACACCCACTTGCCGGTTTCACTGAACCAGCCCCCAAACTGAGCAAGGAGTTCACGGGTACTGTCGCGGATGTAATCTAACCCCTGCTCTGTCAGGCCAGCCACTTCCTGTCCGAGAATAACCCAGTCTTCATAGCTGGGTAAGAAAGACCACGGAGAGGTACTGACAAGCGGGGGATTTTTGGTCAGAAGTTGTGGAATAGTCCCCGGTACGCCCTCTTCGGGAGGAGGGGGAGCGGGTAAGGCATCATCAGGAGGTGAACCGGACGGCAAGGGGGCCAGCATGGGTAAAGGTACCGCCTCTTCTCTGATAGCAAACACCACTTCTGCTTTATAGGGCCATAAAAAGTTTGACGGCCATCAGTATTACCCTGTTCGACACCGGCTATCAAACCATTAATGGTACGTTCAGTAACGCCATTACGGATAATAGTCAGTGATGCACTGTTCCCCAGCTGGTCATTCAAGGGAATATCATCACGCGGACTCACTACGGTTAATGTCAGGTTATAAAGCTGTGACAGCTCTTCCTGCAAGGTAAATTGCGATACCTGAAAGGTTGTTTGGGACAGTGCGCCAATTTGGCAGGTGAAAACTAATCCATCCATATTTGAAACCTTACATAATTGAACCATCATTCTGAAACGGGGTAATGACGACAGCGGCCATTAAGCGAATAATCACGTTCTGTTTTTTTAATCGCGCAGCAAAACGCTTCTTCATATTACCGAGCCGGTGTTTCAATCTGATGGCGCTGAATACAAAGACAGTGCCAGCCTATTCCGTAGTAAAAAATGCAAGCGGAAAACACAAGTCACTTAATACGTGGCGTTTGGGAGAACAATAAACAACTTCCCGTTGAGTCGAGTGGGAATGAATAACAGAACATTTCGCCCTTTGTATTTTATGACCATAAGATCACGATATTTATCATATTAACATGATAAAAATGTGATACTCATCACATAAAATAGCTAATTAATCGCTATCAATGCATGGAATTAATAAAAATCTTCGTAAGTTTTTGCCTAATACGGGGGAAATCTAAAACCCCAGAAGTGTCAGGATATCAATCAGGTGTATTTGGGCTGACAATATATGCTTTGCGTGTTTCTATTTGAATTCGGTGACCGTCTTGACGTAATCTGCGTAAATTTTATTAACACTTTATTTAGTTATTCACAATAGATGATTTCTGTAATTTCAGCACGTAGACTGACTGGCTCAATAACGGAAAAAGCCGTATTCATTACTTCCTCACTGAGTCATCAATATCAACTCTTTGTTAATTACCCAGTGAAGAAAAATAGACAACCCATTGCAAAAGACAATTATTCATTCTATTTTGGAAGAAACATTTAGCAATATTATCTTTCACATCATCACCAGTTGCCGCTAATACTGTTAGTTCCACCAGTTCCGGCGCTCTTTGAACAATAACACCGTTTTTTTAGATACAAAACAGCATCAACTCGACCAATATCCACAACACCATGCAGGCCACCGTATCGATCAATTAACTCCTCTCTGATATAGCAAATCTCATCAAGAGAAATATGGAAAATCATCAGTCGCTCAATTCCCTAAGTTCAGCATCAAATTCGTCAAATATTGCCGTTACGTCCTGCTTTAATTTATTGGCCGCAAACTCACGATATTCAGCCTCCGAAATGAGTACCGCCTTACCAAATGACTTATGGCGAATGATCACTGGCTCACCGGCAAAAATAAACTGAATGCACTCAATGCAGACACGACAGTGACCAAGAACGGGAAATTCAATAGCATACTCAATAACAACTTATTTCTGTTGTTTCAACAAGATGATTGTTCCTTAAGTATGCTATTTACTTTTACAACAACTTTTTACTTACTTATTAGCAAATCAATCAGGCAAATTTTCCTTTTCCCATTGTGGTATCTGTCCACGCCGTTGTAATAGCCGCTTTCGCTTTACTGTCCAGGTTTTCAATAAAACCATTATCACCGACTGTCGGGGAAAAACTGCTCATGGCCTGGATCAAGGAATCAACCGCGTTGTCTGAAAGCGCAGTAAATTCACGCTCTCCTGATCCGTCTTTACGCCCCATCTGAGTCACCAATTTGGCACGATTGCCATTAAAGTAATCATTAAAGGTGACGGAACCCACTGACTCAAATATGCCCTGCTCAGTTCCATCCTGAGTATGACGATTCACTGATAACACCAAATCATATCCACTGCGCTGGAACCACAAGCTTTGCCAGTCAACATCGTTAAAGACAATCATATCTTCTGCGCTGATATCATTAATCTGACTCTCTATCACCTTACTACTGACCACAAAGCTGTCTACGCCCGCGCCCCCCAGGAAACTGTTTTGATACCCCCCCAGTACCAGCAAATCCAACCCCGTACCACCATCAAACTGGCTGAATTTCGAAATGGCGGACGCTATCAGGTGATCATCACCTTCTCCACCATTAATCACTGCATGGTAGCCCATCAGCTTAATCACATCGTTACCTGCGTTGCCATCAATGCGGTTGCCATTACCAAACACTCTGGCAAAGTCATTACCCTCAGCCAATTCAACCCGGTTGTTATTGCCGATGGTCACGGCGTAATCCTGATCTTCCCCAGTATCCACCCGGTTGTAGTTACCGGAAGTCACAACGTAGTCCCGGCCTTTACCAGCATCAATAAAGCCGCCTTCGCCAAAGACAAATGTCTGGTCATTACCCTCACCCATAAAGACATGGTTAATGCGTCCGGCCACCACCGCGGTGTCGTCACCATCACCACCAAACATCCAGTTTTCACGTCCCATCAGGACGCCCAGATCATTACCTTCGCCCCCCGTAAAGATGTTGGATGTACCAATTGAGTAATAAACGTCATCACCGCGGCCCCCCCAGAAGTTGTTGTTGTCTCCCAGATAAGCACCAAGATCTTTACCGTCACCGCCCCAGTTGAAGTTATAGTTCCCCAACGATACATGGATATCGCTATCCCCTTGCAAATGACCGCTATTACGCAGGAAATCAAATGTTTTCTGTTCCATATTGAGCAGATCTGCTGTCAGATTCTTTTTCAAGTTGGTGACTAACGATTTCATCTCTTCTTGTTTATGTTTACTGAATATTGTCGCAAACAAGTTAGGCAGGTTCAGCGAATTAAAGCCAAATGCACGCTCTGATTGGTCATCAACCTGTGTCTTCCCTCCGTTAATGACAATCGGCGATCTTTTTTCCTGATGTTCATCAGGCGCTTTCTTTTTCAGCCCATGACTCACAAAAAATAATTCCACACTGTCCGCATTCATATTGGCATGTTGTTTTAAACCATCACTTAATTTATCCGGATCAGTGAAGACCCGTAGTTGATCACCACTAAACTTCCCAATCACTTCCAGCATTTCCTGCAACATCGCCTTGCCATCAACACGCTTGCTGGTACGGGAAACAATCCGCCCCTCCGCAGTGTAATCCACACCAAAGATATCCGCTAAGGTGGTATCCGCATTGACACTTGCTAATCGGCCAAGCAGTTTGTTCCTAAGCTGGCGCGGTAAGTCCCGGAGATTATAGGTAAATGTTGTCCGCGCCATACCGGTTGTCGAGTATTGTTGCGTCATTAAACCAAACAGTGAGCCCAGGTTGGTATCCAGAATCGATTGTATATGGTCACCGAACATAAAGTTCCAGCTACCCGTTGTGACCTGAATATCCGCCCCCTGACCACCAACCGCAAAATTGAAGGCCAGCTTTTCATTAGCTTGACGGAATTTATCTGCACGGCTCATTTTGCCGGTATCAATATTGTTGCCGTGACGGCTTAACCATTGGTTGTATTTCTTGTTCAGTACAGCTTCCGTGTCACTTTTTAAGCCACGGCTACTGCGTTCATGTTGCGAATCCAAATCAACCAACGTTTCGTAGTCCACACTGCTGGTTTGATCCAGACCAGACATATCGCGCACAAATTTCTTTGCGCCAGACAGCGTCCACTGCCGATTCTGCGCCGCCAACCAATTCCGCTCTTCACCAGAATGAGCAATGGCTTTCAATACACCAGTAATACGGGCAGCACCATCAAATGGATTAACTAACGGTGGCGTTGGGATTGATTTATCCATCATCACTATCAGGTCATTACTGCGGCCCTGATTGAAGCTGATGTTGCGGTTACCGATAAACATCTGCGCCCCTTCAAACGCTTGATAGCCCCCGATATTGACGCTGTGCTTACTGTTACCATCACCGATGTGAACCATCACATTGTTGTCACCAAAGGCCAGTGATTTAAAACCACCGATCCCGACTTTGACACCCACATTTGAGGTTCCCCAGTTGATCACAGTAAATTCACCATCACCCACGTTCACCTGAATATTACCAGAGTAACTTAGCGGTCTATCTGACTGAGGGTTTGAGCTGACTTCAATCCTGTTTTTGTGCTTCCCCGGTGCAGTGAAAACATTAACATTATCCGCAATTGTCCCTCTACTCACGGCATCAGCGTCCTTGTACCCTACCCTGGAGAGGTTAATATCACTTTCAGCAATGCCACGACGCACTTTTTCTGTGCTGGTCGCCAGTTCACCCTGTTCATTCCAGCGCAATACCAGTTTGTTATCGTCCAGTTTGTTAACCCACTGATTATTTTTATCGCGGGTAAATTTACAGCCTGTCGCGTCAACCGCAACTTCACTGCGACGCGCAGAAACCTCACTGCGAATACCTTGTTCATTTAAGGCAGCAATAAAACGATAGGCAAAACCATCCCGTTTATCATCACTAATCAGTGAGCAACCTACTATACTAATTCGTTCAGGTTCACCCGCCTGGCGAAAGTTTTGTCTGAACTGTTTTAGTTTTATCGCCAGTTCGTCGGCACTGTAGCCACTCAGACGGGTGTTATTTTGAGCTGATTCTTCCCGGCCATGACCGACAATCTGCCAGCGCAATTTGCCTGATAATCTGGTCGGGTCGCCATAAACGACATGATACTTGCCGTCGGAATCAAGTTTAACAACGACGCTGGACTTCGGGTGTTTACCCGCCAGATTGATCACAGCTTTCGCGACAATCGGGTCATTTTCCATTTGAATAATGATATGACCATCAAAACGACTCCCACGGGCTTCACTCTTTTGCGCAAGGTTCTCTATCACATCATGATGTTTATTTTGAACACCAGAGAAAGTCGATACGATTCTGTCTGCATATTGACTCATCAAAGCACTGCTTTCTTCATGACCATAGAAAGTTTGTTCACCCGATACGTGGTAACCGGAAGAGGTCAGCCTCGCACGTAACTTTTCCCCCTCATGGCCCAAAACTTGACTGTCAGTCAACAACATGATTGGCGTATTGATCGGCAAACCTTTAAGGTTTTTTTCTACTGAAAACTGCCCATTCATCACTTTTGCCAATGCCCCTGTGATACCGCCAGGGTTTGGTATTTCATGCGCAGTTATGGCTTCGTCCACATTCGGCATCGGCCTGTCGAGTAACAAACCGGACACGGCTTGATCATTTTGTGCCGCATAGCGGGCAAGATCAGCCGCAACCGGCCCACCGATGGAATAGCCATGAATGATGATGTTACCCGGATCGATTCCGCGATCTGTCACCAAATACCGAAACATCGTCCGGGCATCTTGGTAGAGTCCTTTTTCACTTGGGCCCCCATCGCTGTCACCATAGCCACGCATATTGATGGCAAGCATATCAATACCTTGATTTTGGTAATGACTTTGGATAGCGCTGGCTTGCTCCTCAGCGGATAAACCTGAACCATGAATAAAAAGCACCACTTTTTTCGTTGCCGTTGTTGAAGGACTACCAGGTTTTACGTCACCCAAATGATAATATCCGGTTAAACGCCCCTGCCCGCCTTTTAGGGTGATTTTGCTTGATTTGCCATTATCAACAGCCGCCTTCAAGCCCGTCCGAGTCTCATCACTGATATGACGGCGATCTTCTTTAAGACCATAAAGTTCGTCGTTAAAGAACCGAGTCAGCGGATTTAAAGATTCATTATCGCGTGGTGGAGTATCATCATTCCTGATTACCACTGACTCTGAAACGTTATTTTTGCCAGATAACGCTTGTAACGTTTCCACAGGAGAACCACCCTGTTTTTTCTCCAAATCACATTGCCGATAGAGGTGCTGAGTTTTCTCAAAAGCACTATCTAATGCCTGACTTATCCATAGCCTCCCTTTATCTCCGGCGATATCCATCAGGTCCATATAACTGGCTGTGTAGTTTTGCAGTACCTGCCTGCGTTCATCACCCGTCGCCTGTAACGCTTTGTAAACGACCAGACTTTCATTAACTGAATGACCGCCATCAAACACCAGGAACACCAGTGTATTCAGATATCCCTGATCCACCGGGAAAGTCGGATCTTGACTGGCGATATATTTATTGAGATGAACCATGATATTGGTTGAACCAGAAGCCCCCGTCACTACGGAATGTCCTTGCGCCAACGCGTTACGTTCAAGCTCTGTTTCATGTCCGGGCGTCAGAATTCTGCCTGCTGCAACCTTTCTGCCAGACAGAAAGTCTTCGTACCGATCACCCGATGGCTGGTAAGGCAACGCAGTACCGTAATCATTGGTTTTCTGCTCCGTTATCTTCACCTTGTGTGTTACACCAGCCCATTTAGCTAACTGACTGCTGGTCGAACGGGTCTTGTAGATTTCTTCCCGATAGAAAATGTCCCCTTCCGCTTTCCATTGAGATGAACTCAACCCCATGCCATCCACGTTCGACATTTTTACCGCCAGAAACGGTATTTTGATCATTTCAAAGCCGTTATCCACCTTGGTCATCATGGTTTTAAAGTTATCAAAGGTCGGTTGTTGCAGGAATGTAGTCAATTCAGGCACCCGGCTGAACCAAGGGCGAATATCCTTTTGAATGACATTGGCAAAGGCTTGCATTCTGATAGCAATATCACGCACGGGCGCAACAGAAGTATCCCGCATCCATTGTTCAAACTCCTGCACCAGGAATTGACCTGTCCTCCTGGCTGCCGCTATCGCATCCGGTGACACGGTTTTCACCAACTCATGGGCCAACTCTGAATCAAAACGGCGGCCAAATAAGTTATCAATATATTGAGTGGTTGCCTTTTTTCTGTGGGCATCAATCTGTAATGAGCACACCAAAGCATGTAACTCTGGGTATGCCTGTAACTGGGGGGCGGCGTCATTAAATAACCTGATGGTTTTTTTGGATGTCACCTGCCCGGAGAGCCAGAGTTTCCTGGCCCGTTCAACCAAAGGCGTTGCTTCCGGGATATCTGCTTCTTCCAATCGGCTCATGAAAGCAATGAGGCTTTCACTTTCGGTTCTGGGTGCTTCCCGTTCTGCGGCTGAATTCTTTCGGGTCAACGGTGTCATTTGCCATTCAATAAGGCGATCAATTTCTTCTTGTGTTACACCACCCTCTTTCAGGCCCACAACACGTCCAATACCATCAAGTATTATCTGCGAATTAAGTCGTTCAACATGTTGAGGCGCCACCGTAATCCCAAGGATCCCAACTGATTCGGCCCTCTGAGCCTGCAAGTGCTCCATCATCCGACCCATCTTAAAGCGTACTAAGTCCACTTGACTGCTACGCTGGGTAAACTCTACTGGGTTACGCTGTTGCCAATAAGAAAGTGCCTGTTCAAACTGCAATACATGCTCTTCATCAAAATGGGGCATCATTTTTTTGTTGAAAATCTCACGTACGGCGATCAGCGACTTACTAAGCTGTCTTTTCCGGCCTAATGTTCCCTCATCGGAATTGATAAACAGCTTGTTTCCTTCCTTCAATAAATTAAATTTTAGCTTTTCAAATATAACCGAATTATGCTGCTCCCCCTGCATGTCATTCCCCAACGATGCCAAATCAACGCCTGAAATTTTTAGGACTCTTCTGACAAACTCACCTGAGCTGTTTAAGGTTGGAGTCACCATGTTGTCAGATTGTGCTTTAGCGAACGTTGAAGTATCCAAAACGCCTGTCTTTGCTGTGCGAACGCTTGCATTTATCTGTAGACGATTAATCGCTTGTTTAGCGCCAGCCAGCGCTTGTAGCGCTTCTTTAGTTAAGCTTTTGTAAAATTTGCCTTTAACTACCGGTATAGATTCAGGATCTATATGGCTACCGGTTTCCCCGTCCCCTGTTGATTCATAAGCTTTGCCAGATAAACCACTACCACCAACACCTGTACGAGCAGGTTTGGAATCGTTCTGCCTGGCCTGTTTGGCATCTGCTTGTGCTTGAACAACTTTACTTTCAGCCGCCGCAGTATCACGCGTCCCCCGATTTTTCGCGTTCTGATATGCAATATTAGCGTCAATTCCAGCTTTTCCGGCCCGCTGTTGCTGCGATAACGCCTCTTCTTTTCTTAATTCTGCTTTTTTCTTGGCGTCCGTAATATCTTGTTTCGCATTGGCACAATGCTGTTCACTTTTTGCTACACCTGTTTCTGACTTCGCAACCGATTTTTCTATTTGTTTTTGGTTATCAGTAACATACTGTTGAATAGTTGTTAATCTTCTCTGTGCAATAAATTTGGTGTAATTCAATTCACCTTGAACACTGTCCAAATATCCGCTAGCAAATTGATTGCGCCACGGGTCACCTGATTCACCATTGTAGTTCGCATAATCACCAAGCGCCTTCAGCCCTTGAGCCATAGAAATCAGTTCGTCAGTCTCCGCCTGTGCTTCTGCTTTTATCGCATCACGCTGCGTCAGCCCACTTCGGTTAAGCGCTTCCTGATCCGTTAATTCCAATTGGGATTGCGATTTCGCAATAGCGGCCAGTTGCTTATCTTTTTCCTGCTCCAGCAGTTGACGATCTTTTTCGGCTTTTTCTTTATCGTTTAACGCATTTTGCGCCGCTTTATCCTGTTTCGCCTGTTCGGTAACAACATCGGTTTGTTGTGAGTGTTTAAATTTCGCAACGACATTGTCTAAGATATAGCCTAATCCATCATCCTGGCCTGTACCCTTAAATTCAATTCGGTTAGTACCCGCTTTTGCCATTAAATCGAGTTTTTGGGTATGCCATATAGCTCGTTCCCCAGAAGCTGAGAATACAGGCTGACCATTCCATAGCACCGTTATTCCATTGTCACTAAGATCACGATTCGTTATATTTGAACGATTCGCAAAATCAAAACTCAGTGAAATCACTTCACCTTCAGACAGGTTTTGCAATTCCTGCGAAATAATGGTGTTTTTATCAACATCAAGCTCACTGACTCGTTCACCATAATCGGCATTATCAAGACCATAAGTACTCGCTGAACCGTATGCCTCAATACCATTGGTTGACTGCCAACCCAAACCACCTTGCTCAAAGTTACCATTAACGATCAGGTTTTCATTCTGGCTTGGCACCGATCTTGTTTTTTGACTCAAGGCGCTTTCTATTGAATCAATATCAGGCCTTTCTACTGCGGTTATAGAACCACTGAGACAACGGCTTAAATCTGAATCTACCGGCGAAATTTCATCCATCTGAAAACCATCGATAGCAGAAACTTCCACTAAGTTAATGGCACCTCTGCCTTTATGTGCCCCAGACGTGTTAGCTTCATCCCCCTGAACCAGATAGTTGATCGCCTGACTGCCTCCCACACCTAACGCAGTCTGTTTGATATTCTCAAAGAGGGAAGCGAGTTTGTTGCTTTCTGCAACAGAAAAACTGTAAAAATCACCGTTACCAATCTTAATCGCCACATTATTGCGGGCATAACAGGCGTTGATACCCAGACCATCACCAATATGAAGATTAGCGTTGCCTTTACCTTTCATGACCGCCACATTAAGACCGTTTCCGACTTTGGTGTTAGCGTTATATTCACCCCACACCACGTTAACTGAAACACCGTCACCCACTTTGGTATTCACATTCAGGTCGCCATGCGTGGCAGTCACATTTAAACCATTCCCCACCGTGGTCGTGATATTGGCTTCGCCTTTCGCAGCAGTCACCTGTATACCATCACCCACTTTGGTGACGACATTTCCTTTACTCCACAACGCATTAAAACTGTCACCCTGACCAATCTGAGTTACTATGTTTGCATCGGCTTTAGCCAGCACCACATTACGTCCATCGCCAACCCGGGTGATAACGTTAGCTTTACCCCAGGCTCCCGTGTAGTCATCACCGTTACCGATATGGGTGATAATATTGGCATCACCCTGAACGACCGTGACTTCCTGCTTATCCCCCACTTTAGCAATGATGTTCGCTTTACCTTTCGCAAAGTTGTAACGATCACCATCACCCACCTGAGTCAGGATATTGGCTTCACCCCAAACGGCGTTCACCCCAGTTCCGTTCCCCACTTTAGTGATGATATTGGCTTTACCTTTGGCGAAACCCACGGTTGTACCATCACCAATGTGCGTCATGACATTACCCACATCGGAAATAAGTAAGCCAACCGTCCTACCTTCTCCCACTTTGGTCAGCATATTGCCTTTGCCAAGCAGTACAGCCGCGGTTGTCGAGTTGCCGACATGAGTGATGACGTTAGCTTTCGCCGCAGCGACAACCCCCATAAAATCATCACCCACTTTGGTGACAATATTGGCCTCTCCCAGCGCCAAAACACCGGTTAATCCATTGCCGGCATGAGTCATGATATTAGCCCGGCCAAACATTGCCGCCAGCGTTGTACCATCACCGACCTTAGTCATGACATTCAGCTCACCAGCAAACAAGCCAATACTGGTGCCATCACCCACATGAGAGTAAATATTGGCTTTACCCACCATCAAGGCAGCCGTCAGATCATCACCAACTTTTGTCAACACATTAGCACCACCGATCATGGCAACAAAGGTATTGCCATCACCCACATGGGTAAAGATATTAGCCTTACCAATCATCGCTGACAGAGCCATGCCATTACCCACTTTGGTGGCGATATTGCCTTTTGCCAGCATCAAGGCAACGCTCATACCATCACCAATATGGGTAAACACATTGCCGGCAGCTATCATCAGTGCTAACGCGTTGCCATCACCCACTTTAGTAAAGATGTTTGCGACGCCACCTATCAACGCCCATGCGTCACCGTTGCCAATATGAGTAAAAATGTTCCCCGCACCAAGCATAGCCGCAATCGCAGTACCATCCCCAACTTTAGTGAAGATGTTGCCGGCGGCTCCCATGACACCCAATGTCTGATCGTCACCGACATGGGTAAACACGTTACCCACCCCAAGCATAGTACCGGTGGTATTGCCGTCGCCTACTTTGGTCAAGATATTGGCGCCCCCCAGCATAACCCCCGTCGTGTTGCCGTCACCAATGTGAGTCAGTACGTTTGTACCGCCACTCATTACCGCCAGTGTATTACCCGACCCTTTTTTGGTGAGGATATTGGCTCCACCCAGTGCTATCGCCGTGGTGTCTGATGTTTCAATTTCATCACTGAGATGAGTGATAATGTTAGCGCCGCCGAGCATACCGGCAACCAGATCACCAGCACCGAGTTTAGTCAGCACGTTAGCGCCACCCAAAAATACCGAGGAGATATCGCCTTTTCCTGCTTGGGTGATGACGTTAAAACCGCCCGCCCCTGACCAGTTCGCATTGCCATGACCTATTTGGGTATGAGTGTTATATCCCCCCAACATCAGTATTCGGCTGTCACCATTGCCTTTGTGGATCGAGATATTGCCATAAGCCAGAAGATGAGCCAGATATCGCCCATCACCAACCCGAACAAGAACATTTACCGCACCGCCAGCATAAACATCCATTTCTCCCCGCTGGCTTTGATGAACAAAGACATTTGCCAAACCTGCCCCACGAAATGTCAGATCGCCCTCTTCACCGCTTTTCACAATAACATTGGCGGCGCCAGCACCTTCAAAATGCGTATTACCGAATTTCGATCTGTGCAAAATAACGTTAGCCGCCCCCGCACCGCTGAAATTAACATCACCGTGCGTCACGCTGGAGGTAATAACATTTCCACCACCCGCACCGCTAAAATAAATATCACCAGAGCTATCACCACTGGTTATTGATGATTTGGTAACATCTTGCTCAGAATAAACTTCAAGACGAGCTAAACGATCAGGAGTACTGTGATCAACATTTAAATCATAGTGAAGATGACTTAATGTATAACCCGCTCCGATTGATCTATAGCCATGAGGATAGGAAAATATTTCATTCGCTAAATGACCAGTATGGTCACCCTTTTTATACCAAGCTTTTGCAATATATTTCAGTTTCCCTGTTTCATAATCATTTGCCAGTTTAATTTCAACCACTTTGGTATAGGGTTGCAAAAAGGCGGCATACACATAAGTATTCGGCAGAGTGTTTGATTTAACCGCGGATACATCAATTTTAGAATCATCCGAAGAGATTGCGTATCCTCCCATTTTGGCATCACCCAGTGTGACATTTTCCGCTTTAATATTGGTATCGTCAGAATAAATCTCCCATTTATTTGGCAATAGATCTTCCTCAATGCCATATATTGTGGTTGTTTGTCGATGTACAAGATTGATATTAGCAAGACTAATAGCGCCTTCATTTTCAATCGGCACAAATCCATTGCTTACGGAAATATTTTCCGCAGCGAGATTCTTAAGATGATCTCCTGTTTTATACCAGGCGGTCGCGTAATAACGGAGCTTACCAGTTTCAGGATTATTCTGAAGCCGCACGGTAATAACTTTGGTATTAACATCATTGGCAAATGCAAACAGATAAGTGTCAGGCTCTATAGTGGATTTAATCGCATTAACTTGCTGAGGCTGCTCAATCCAACGTCCCTCCATTGTTGCCGATGTCATGACAATATCTTTGGCTTGAGCAAACTCTATTTCATTTTCCGCCCCCGTCCGGGTAATTTTATTATAAGCCCCTGCACCAGAGAAATTAATATTACTATGGGCAATATCGGAATAGAGTTTGTTATAGCCACCGGCGCCTTCAAACGTGATATCACCGCGAGTCTGTTCATACACATCTTCACTGTGGCGTATACGCTCAATGCGGTTTGATGCTCCTGCGCCACGTAAGATAATGTTGCCTTCTCTGCCTTTCCGCACGATATGATTATCCGCGCCGGCACCATGGAAAGTGATATCACCACTTTCCATCCACGAGTTGATACTGTTTGCCGCACCCGCGCCATTAAATGTCACATCACCCTGAGTCCCCTGATAACGGTTAAACCAGGTACGATCAATATCATTAGCTGCCCCTGCTCCGATAAAATACAAATTGCCCCGGTCAGTTTCATGCCATAACTCATTATATCCACCAGCCCCCTTAAAACTGGTGTCACCAGACAAACCTTTACGAACCAGTTTGTTATAGCCAGCAGCCCCCGAATAATATAAATCCCCCGTTTCACCATTATGATCAATGAAAGCAGCGCCCGACGCACCGGCAAATGACAGACCACCATTTCCCGTTTTACAAATACCTGCATAACCTGATGCGCCTTTTACCGAAAGTTCACCCTCTGTATGGTATACATCAACCTTAAATGAACCAATGGTAACATTGTCATCCCCACCATAAGCATAAACGTCGCCACCAACACCAATAGCAGTAATATTATTACCATCATTATCGTCGTAGTATTTTCCAGTAAAAAAGTACTCAGTACTTCTATTTGATGATTTCCCCATAAATAATCCTTTAATTTATAGCTGAAGTTAAGCATAAAACCACGGCATTTGATGAATACAGCGGTTGCTTTGAATATTCAATTTCCCACAAAACAGTTAAAGTTTCCTAATATTTTAACAGAAAAAGTCTTAATGATAAAAATCAATTATATCCCTTATATAAAATACCTAATTCAAAGTTATTTCATCCATTATCCGACTTCATCCATGAAGAATTAAAAAAATAAAAAACATTTAACGTAAGTATCTTTTTCCACAAAGAAACTGAAATACAGTGAAGATAATAAAGTCATTTCTAAACTAAGATATAAATTCTTATTAGTTATAACCAATTATTTTACTCCATAACCATATAATCATTAAAAATTATAACGATTAAAGTCATATAAGTAAATTAGATAATAACATCTTACTTTTTAGCAAAAAATTTCATCATATAAATAACAATTAGTTAACGAGAAATCTATAATAACCACTCGTTATTCATACGTAAAAAAATGGCTCACCTATTCTGTGAGCCATTTTCATTATTCATTCTACTTTTAGTATAGAGAGTTAATTAAGCAAATTTTCCTTTCCCAATAGTAGTATCTGCCCACGCCGTCGTAATAGCAACTTTCGCTTTACTGTCTAAATTCTCAATAAAACCATTATCACCCACGATAGGTGTAAAACTACTCATTACCTGGATCAATGATAACGATTCAAAGACACCCTGAACAGTTTTATCCTGAGTATGGCGGTTCACTGACAATATCCCGGCCTTCTCTAGCATCAATCAAACCGCCTTCACCGAAGGCAAACGTCATGTTTTCACGTCCTATCAGGACACCCAGATCATGACCTTCACCTCCGGTGATATCTCCTTCGCCTTTTTGAGTCATATGGCTTTCCGATTAAATAATCCTTTAATTTATTATTATTTTGAGTTTAAACAGAAAACCACTGCACCTGACGGATACAACGGTTATTTTGAACATCTAGTTTCCCGCGGACAGTACAAGCCTTCTGGCCTTTCCACGGCAAAAAGACACGGCGGCGTAAATCCCTGGCAACTTCGCGGCCGTGTCCAAAAGGCGCAATCATTTCGGGAAAAAAGATATGTGGTCCTGAACGCCAGTCCGTATGGATAAGCTCCCTTTCTCCGGAAAGAATCTCTTCCCGATTTTGTTCAGATAAAAAAGCCCAATTACAAAAAGCAATTGGGCGCCCTTGTTCATCTGCATAGTAGCAAAACTGATTCAGTTCAAACGCAGGCAAGATACGCTGTTGCCACTCGGACACCAGGTATCTTCGATGCAGAGGAGAATACTGACTCAGCAGCATCACTCCTCCGATCATTGCCTGAATTTCTGCGGTATTCAGTTTCGCTGGTTGATGTATAATCGCCATGCGTTACTTAACCGCCAAGTGTTATTTTGTGTTTTTAGATGGGCGTTTCTTAGAATTAGCAGGTTCTTCCACCATAGATTCCGACGCTGTTTGCTCTTCTGTGACTTGCGGAGCAGGTAAAAACCCTGCCACGATCAATTTGTCAAACTCAGCCGCCATGCGTGGATCTTCCAACATATTTTTAACCATAGAAACCATATACATGAATCCCGATGCAGGCATATGGATGACTTGCTTTAATTCAAGTTCATTATCATTTTCTGCCATTATTCCATTCGCCATCCGGTTTTGTTCCTGACCAACGAAATAAAGAGAAAAAACGCCTTTGTTATAATTGACGCTAGAGATAGTTTGTACGAATTTTTCAGACATATTTTTATTTACCAAAAATAAACAATTTATTAATAAAGTTAAACAACATTTCCAACAAGTAAAATTTAATTCAGCAGTATCTTGAATTTATATATCCATAATGCTTGAAAGGTGAGTGAATCAATAAAATAATATAGAGCAAAAACTCAAAATCAATATTTTACACATAAAAAGTCTCTTTACCCCCCATATATAGTCCTATTTACCCACACGGTTACCGACAGCAAATATAAGATAATTAATCGACATTAAATTATAACATAACAAACAGGTAACATGATAATCTGTTTCTATTCATATTTTATGCAAATATTGCTTATACAAAGTCTAAAGATATTTATTCATGAATGAGATTGAGAAATTAACCCTATCATCATTAAAATTAATATTGATGATCTGTAATGGAAAGAACAATATCAGAGATATTGATAACTTAAAAAATTCTAATTGTTACCACACTTATATAAAGGATATAGAGAAAAAATTTAACTTATCTCTTGTAAATAAGCACTCTGTCAAAAAGAAATATCATGACATACCATTACCCGCAATCTTGTTTGATAATAATGGCCTGCCTTTTGTTTTAGCCAAATCGAACCAAGATAATTCACTCATTCAGAAAGTGAATGAAGAAACCCCAGAAGTGTGGTCTACAGAAAAACTAATGGAAGAGTGGAATGGGAAATGGATTAAAGTAAAACAAAAACAAACTAAATTTGACATTAGCTGGTTTATTCCAGAATTTCTGGCACAAAAGAAAAACCTATGTGAAGTATTGTTATTTTCTTTTGTACTGCAGATTCTTGCCCTAATTTCACCATTAGTTATTCAAGTGGTAATGGATAAAGTCTTAATCCATCAGGCATTATCAACCCTTGATGTATTGGTCTTTGGCTTAATTATCGCCGGCATAATAGAGGTGATTTTACGTGGGTTACGTGAATACCAATACGCTCATACCGCCAACCGTATCGACATCAAACTGGGATTAAAACTGGTCAGGCATCTGTTCGGTCTGCCTTTACTCTTTTTTAAATCCCGTCAGGTAGGCGCGATTGTCACGCGGGTTCGTGAATTGGATACCGTCAGGGAGTTTCTGACCGGTTCAATGTTCACTTTATCTGTTGATGTCCTGTTTATGTTTGTTTTTATCTATGTGATGAGCCTGTTATCCGGCACGCTTACCTGGGTTTTTATCGCCACCATCCCTTTTTATGCCATTCTGGCGTGGTGGCTGACTCCCCGTATGGAGAAGGCCGTTGAAAAGCAGTTCACTCATGCAGCGCTAAATACCTCTTTTCTGACTGAAACCGTTTCTGGTTCAGAAACCCTTAAAAGCCTGGCGGTAGAACCGAGATTCATTCGGCGCTGGGATAGCCAGACTGAGAAGATGGTCGATACCAGTTATGCAGTACAACAATTGAGTAATCGCTCAAACCATATTGTCATGCTACTGCAAAAAGTTACTAATGCCGCGATTCTCTGGTTAGGTGCGTCAGAGGTTTTATCACTGCAAATGACCATCGGTCAGTTAATCGCCTTCAATATGATGGTCAACCACACTTCCCAACCATTAGCCAGGCTGGTGGAGCTGTGGGGACAATTCATCAGAACCCGGGTAGCCGTAGATAAATTAGGAGATATGTTAAATCTACCCACCGAACAGCAATCTGGCCAGCAGCAGGTAACACTGCATGGTGCAGTTTCGTTTAACAATATTGTCTTTCGTTATCAACCTGATATTCCACCAACTATCAAAGGCCTGACCCTTAATATCAGAGCCGGAGAAACCATTGGTATCGTGGGTACTTCCGGTTCCGGGAAAAGCACGCTGGCACGCTTATTACTCCGTCTTTATACCCCGGAAACAGGCGCAATCACCATAGATGGTATTCCATTACAAAACATAGGTATCGAAACACTCAGACAACAAGTTGGTGTTGTTCTGCAAGAAAATTTCTTATTTAACAAAACAGTATATGAAAATATCGCTCAGTCGAAACCCGATGCCAGCCTGGAATCGGTGATTAAAGTCGCCAAACTGGCAGGCGCACATGAATTTATTCTCAGGCTGCCGATGGGATATGACACAACCATTGCAGAAGGCGGGCAATCTTTGTCTGGTGGTCAGCGTCAGCGGCTTGCTATTGCCCGGACGCTCCTTGCTGACCCCAAAATCCTCATTCTTGATGAAGCAACCAGCGCGCTTGATGACGAGTCACAATCACGCATTCAATCAAATATGGCAGAAATTGCCCAAGACAGAACCGTTATCACTATCGCACACCGGCTTTCAACCGTGCGTCATTGTGATCGCATCATTGTGCTTAATCAGGGGGAAATTATCGAACAAGGCTCTCACAATCAGTTGCTTAACCACGGCAAACAGTACCGGAAACTCTGGCAATTACAACAGGAATTAAAACAGGAGGTGCCTTGCCATGATTAAGGCGTTTAAGGATAAAATTAAATCACGGTTGCGCTGTCGCCCACAGCACTATGACTTTTTACCGACACATTTAGCATTGTCACAACGACCACCGTCACCTTTCGCCCGCTACACCGCAATAACGCTCAGTATCGGCATTATCATAGCTTTGCTCTGGGCTTATCTGGGTAAGTTGGATGTTCAGGCAACCGCAACCGGTCGCCTGATTGTCTCTGGCCGTTCTCAGATAATTCAAGCATACGAACAGAGCCGGGTGACTGCTATCCATGTTCAGAATGGGCAGCGGGTAGAGAAAGACGCCCCACTTCTGACACTCAATACACTCGGTGTTAACCAGGATATCACCCGGTTATTAAAGCAGATCGAATATCAAACCCACGAAAAAATTCGTTATCAGGCTTTGACAGAAGAACAGGAACCGACAGAACAGGAACTGTTTCAGGCTTTACCGGCATCTCAACAAACACAAGTTGCTGAAAACTATTCCCGGGAGAAAAGAGAATACGACGCTATTATAACCAATCTAAAAGCAGAGATGAACGTAAATCTCTCTTCTCAACAATCACGAAAAAGCGATATCAATGCGCTCACTAAGCTCCGGCAAAATATCAATCAGCGTTTAAAAGCACGTCAAACCTTAAGTCAAAAACAAGTGATCAGTAAAGTTGAATATCTTGAACAGGAAAAAGAGTTTCTGGAAACAGAACGCCTGATTGCCCAACAAAATGCGGAGCTTCATGTTCTGCAATCGCAATATATTAGCCTGGAAGAGCGCTTAAACAGCCTGAAAACACAAAAAGAGCGCGAATGGTTTGATAAAAGAAAACAGGCCGAAGTTCAATTGGTCGTTTTAGAGCAAGAGCTTGCAAAAGCGCAGGTACGGGAACAACTTGAAATCATTCGCTCCCCCGTCACAGGAACAGTTCAACAACTCAGCGTCCATACATTAGGTGCGGTACTGCAACCAGCACAAAACTTGATGGTAATCGTTCCTGATGACAATGTGCAGTTAGCGGAGGTGCAAATTTTAAACAAAGATGCCGGCTTTGTTTATTCGGGGCAACAAGTCACCATTAAGGTCGATGCCTTCCCATACACGCGTTATGGCACTATCGACGGTGAACTGTTGAGCATATCCAGAGACTCAACCACAGATGAACAGTTAGGATTGGTCTTTCCTGCTCAAGTCAGTCTTAAACGTAATAGTATTACCATAGACAATACCCAGGTTGAAATTACCCCAGGTATGTCAATTGTCGCCGAAATAAAAACTGATCAGCGCCGCGTTATCGATTATCTTCTGAGCCCTATCAGAGAGTATCAATCTGAAGCATTGAGGGAGAAATAATCGTGAACCTATTACCTTCTTCTGCTACTGATTCCAGTAACCACACTCATAATCAGGCACTGAATTGCATCGTCTATGTGGGGAAACAATTTCATAAGTCAGCCACTGTCAATCAACTTCAGCATAGCCTGGGTTTTGACTCCTTATATCTGAGTGAGTTACAGCTGCGTGAAGCCGCCAACGCTATTGGGCTACACAGTAAAATTGATCGGTTAACCACCAATACAACGCCGACGCTGCCCTTACCGGCATTGATCGAACTGGAACAACAGTGGTGGGTGCTCATTGAAGCCGATAATGACAATATTACCGTTCTCGATCCAGTGACTGAACAAACGCAATCGCTTTCCTTATCTACATCTACTGGTAATAAAGAGAATGTATATAAGATTCTTTTAATCGCAGATCAGGAATTAACTAAGAAGCATGTCAAATTCGGCTTGAGCTGGTTTTATCCCTCAATTTTCCGGCAGAAAAGTCAGATAAGAGATCTGTTTTTGTTTGCCATAGTTCTCCAGTTATTTGCACTGGTCAGCCCGATACTGTTTGAAAACATCATCGACAAGGTCTTGGTAGGCCGAAGTTTATCCAGCCTGCATGTATTAGGTATAGCGATGCTGGCCATCGCCCTTGCCGAGCCTTTGTATAGTTTTATGCGCAATACCGTATTTGGGCACATGGCAAGCCAGATAAATTCTGAGCTCTCCGGGCGACTGTATCGTCATTTGGCAGGATTGCCACTGCAATATTTTAAGCAACGGCAAACAGGGCAGATCATTGCCAGAGTCAGAGAGATGTCTCAAATCCGCCAGTTTCTGACCGGTTCTACCCTGATGCTGTTGCTGGATTTAATTTTCGTCATCATGTTTATTGGCATCATGTTTTATTATGCCTGGATACTCACCTGGATTGTTATTGGTTCACTTTTTGTTTACTTCGTATTCTGGGTAGTCGCCGGGCCGATTATTCGCCGCAAAGTAGAAGCAGAATATGAAACCGATGCAAATGCAACAAGCTTTCTGACTGAAGCCGTCACCGGGATTGAAACCATCAAAACCACCGCTACTGAAAACCGTTTCTTACATCAGTGGCAACGCATTCTCAGCCAGCAGTTGACTAAAAGCTTCGCGGCACAGAAAAGCGGTTTAATCGCAGGACAGGGAATCGATTTTGTCCAGAAATTTACCGCCGCGATCCTCCTATGGTGGGGAGTGACAGAAGTCTTACGCGGTGAACTGACTCCGGGGCAACTTATCGCTTTCAATATGCTGGCCGGACACGTCACGCAACCTATCCTCCGGCTTGCACAGGTTTGGCAGGATTTTCAGCATACGTTAATCGCCTTGAAACGTGTGGGGGATATTCTTGATGAGCCAATGGAAAACAGTAAACAGGGATTGGCTTCTATACCTGAGCTGGAAGGCCAGATTGAATTCAAAAATATTCGCTTCCGCTACCATGACGACACGCCGGAAGTTCTGGCGAACCTGTCGTTATTGATAAAATCGGGGCAATTTATTGGTATAACTGGACCGTCCGGTTCAGGTAAAAGTACTCTCACCCGTTTACTACAAAGGCTGTACGTACCTCAACATGGACAAGTTTTGATTGATGGCATGGATTTGGCTATTGCTGATCCCGTCTCTTTACGCCGCAATATGAGTGTTGTGCTCCAGGAAAGTATCCTGTTTTCTGGCAGCATCACCGATAACATTCGGCTGTGTAAGCCCAACGCAACAGATGCAGAAGTCTATCGAGCCGCTGAGTTAGCCGGGGCCATTGAATTTATTCAATCCCTTCCTCACGGTTTTGCGCATCCAGTTGGGGAAAAAGGGGCAAATCTTTCAGGTGGTCAAAGACAGAGAATCGCATTAGCCAGAGCGCTCCTGGTCAATCCAACTATTTTGATCCTTGATGAAGCCACCTCAGCATTGGACTATGAGTCCGAAGCGGCAATCATGGCAAATATGGACGAAATATGCCGTAACAGAACAGTTATCAGCATTGCTCACAGGCTCAATACAATTCGCCACACGGATAAAATCTGTGTGTTAGATCAGGGGCAAATTGTCGAATTTGACTCGCATGACCAATTGCTCCAGCAAGACGGCTTATACGCACATTTGTGGCATCAACAAGTTGGCGAAAACTAAATGACAATTCAGCCAACTCTTAAAAAAGACGGAATAAGTTTTGGCTGAAATTATTTTTTATTTTACTTATTTGTTCAAAAAATAACTCAATGTAATTAAATTATTTAAATTGTTACAATAAGTTATTAAGATGTTAGACAATGAAATATCTTGATACATCTTAATTTTTAAGTTGGAGAATTCTTATGGACAGGAATCCAGTTTCTTTAAGCGTGTTAGTATTTTCAGGAGGATCTCTGACTTCTATTACTGGCCCAATAGAAATTTTAACCACTGCCGCCCGTTTAGCCGGAGCGCCAGAGCCAGAAATCAATATTGTCACACAGGATAATCAGGATGCTGTCGGGATGGGTGGTGTTCGGCTAAAACCCAACAAACTCATAGGAGAAATAAAACAAACAGATATTGTCCTGGTGGGTTCAATTGGGGCCCCTTATTGCGATTTCGATCTTTGTACTCAAGAAACCTTAGATTGGCTCCAGATGATGGAAGAAAAAAACATTCCTATCGTCTCCGTTTGTACAGGTTCTTTTGTACTGGCTAAAGCTAATTTACTCAATAACCGCAAAGCCACCACACACAGGCTATTTACCAACTTATTCAAGGATATGTTTCCGCAAGTACAGTTACATTCAGAAATAAAAGTCACCAGCGATAACAATATTTTTTGTACTTCCAGCACCTATGAATACAATGATGTGATGATGCATATTATTGAACAGATATATGGTCAAAATACCAGAGAAGCCTGTAGCCAACTGATATTTGGTGACATAGAAGGCATCCCCCCACATACGCTGGCAAGCTTTGTACCATATCGCCAGCACTCAGATACATTAATCCACAAACTACAGGATTGGATGCATTCAGCCCCATCAGACAGATTATCAGTCGGCGATCTGGCAGATAAAATTCATTTGTGTGAAAGGCAGATGAAGCGACGCTTTAAAACAGCGACCGGCCAGACACCGATTCAATATATCCAGCAAATTCGATTATCCCTGGCAAAATACTGTTTAGAAAAATCGAACAAGACCATAGAAGAAATCAGCCATGAAGTTGGCTATGAAGATACTCGCTACTTCAGAGAATTATTTAAGAAACTGAATGGGTTAACACCAATAGAGTACCGCAGAAAATACCAGTACCGTTAAAGTCGAAACGCAATGGACATCCTTTACGAATAAACAGTGACACGGCTTTTTATCTTTGTCTGGCAGTAGCGATACACGGGAAGCTGGGGTATCATGGCGTGCTATATTTTATGGTATACGCCCTTTAGTAGTTGAATTTATGGCAAAAGAACAAATGGATCGCACCACTCTGGATTTGTTCGCAAATGAACGCAGACCGGGGCGCCCAAAAACCAACCCACTTTCCAGGGATGAACAGCTCAGAGTCAATAAACGTAACCAGCTTCGCCGTGATAAGGTGCGTGGTCTGCGTCGTGTGGAATTGAAAATAAATGCCGACGCAGTCGATGCGCTGAACTTTCTTGCACAACAACGCAATATCAGCCGCAGTGAACTCATTGAGCAAATTTTGCTGGCCCAGTTAGCAGAAAGTGACATCACTGCTTGATAGCATTGAAGGCAAGGAAATCACACAAATTTGACAGAATTGTCCTTGCTGTTTGGTCAGAATAGGATTTTGTTTTTTTATTAATACAACCAGAATCTTTCTGCTGATTTTGACATTTTATACGTATATCTCAAACAGAAATACACAAATAAAACAAGAGGTTATATCATTTTATGGCAATTATAGGTATATTCTTTGGCAGCGATACCGGCAACACAGAAAATATTGCCAAAAAAATCCAGAAAATTCTGGGTTCCGACGTTGCAGAAGTCCACGATATTGCCAAGAGCAGTAAAGAAGATATCGAACAGTTCGATATTCTGCTGCTCGGCATCCCCACCTGGTACTACGGTGAAGCTCAGTGTGACTGGGATGATTTCTTCCCTACTCTGGAAGAGATCGATTTTGAAGGGAAGTTGGTTGCCCTTTTTGGTTGTGGCGATCAGGAAGATTACGCGGAATATTTCTGTGATGCGATGGGAACTATCCGTGACATTATTGAACCCCGTGGAGCAATTATTGTTGGTCACTGGCCAACGGCGGGTTATCACTTTGAAGAATCAAAAGGTCTGGCTGATGATGACCATTTTATTGGGCTGGCTATTGATGAAGATCGCCAACCAGAATTAACCGAAGAACGCGTTAATTCCTGGACTAAACAGATCTACGAAGAGATGAGTCTGGCGGAAATTATTGCTGGATAGGGACTTACCCCAATAGCCGTATATTGGTGCAGGCCATTTCTTATCAATAGTGAATACGCGGTAGGTGAGTAGCCATTCGCTTTGCTCACCCTGTGGGATCACGTTCAAAAGCTATCGCTTTTGTCAACACACTGCTCATATCCGCTCTTTTATTACGAAGAATGGCAAAAAAATAGCCTAAACATGATAAACAGTAAGGTTATTCCTGCGTTTTACAAATGATTATTCTGGCAAAATGTGTAATGATAGTTAAGGTTAACGTGGTTTTCATTTTCATTAGCCATGCCTATAATCATAACCTGATAACTAACTGGTACTTTTTGAAGTATCGCTAAGTTCACTTTACTGAGTAACAGGACTGAATCCGCATGACCGACAACAATAAGGCATTAAAAGATGCTGGACTTAAAGTAACACTTCCTCGATTGAAAATACTGGAAGTGTTACAGGATCCTGAATACCACCACGTCAGTGCGGAAGATCTCTACAAGAAACTGATTGATAACGGTGAAGAGATTGGCCTCGCGACTGTCTACCGCGTGTTGAATCAGTTTGATGATGCCGGCATTGTCACCCGTCATAATTTTGAAGGTGGCAAATCGGTTTTTGAACTCACTCAACAACACCACCACGACCATTTAATCTGCCTGGACTGCGGTAAGGTCATTGAATTCAGTGACAAACATATCGAAAAACGCCAGAAGAATATTGCTGAACGTTATGGGATTAAACTCTCAAACCACAGCCTTTATTTATATGGTCATTGCTCCGCAGGTAATTGCCGCGAAGACAGTAGTGCACATGACGAAAAGTAATTCATTCCTGAACCGATAATTTTTTATCTATAGAAAGGAACCTATCCGAGGTTCCTTTCTTGATGAAACAAAATCATGCCTTTACATTATCAATCCGGCTGTAACGTTTGCCATCCGGGCTGACAGAACGGATCAACACATTTCCTTTTACCTTCAGACGCTTGTGATTGTCATAAATCTTCCAGCTATTACCGCCATCAGTTGAGTACTGAATAATCAGCCCCGGCAAAGCAATATTGGCCTTCAAAACACCGCGTTTTACCTTAGCCCCAGGTACCGGTAAACGGTAAGCAATCCCGGCCCTATCCAGTTTGACAAGTTCACGTTGCCCTATCAGGTTAGCGAACCGTGTCCAATCACGATCCAATGCATCAATATCAACATTATGCGTTTCCCCTCCTTTATACTCCTGGCCTGGAACATAATCCTGTTCCCAACCAGCCCGATGCCATGCCCGCTCTGCCAGCGGTAATAAGCGAGGATAAATCATATATTCCATCTGCTCATCAGTGCGGACCGTTTCACTCCATACTTGCCCTGACAGCCCATAAGCGCCCGGCCACGGTTTGTCACTTTTCGCACGAAATACATTACCATCACGGTCAACGGATGTTTCAGCATTTTGCGGCATATTATTTGGCGCAAAACTAAAGATCTTGGCTTCATCATTAAAACGGGTCGCCCAATAATATCCACGCTCCTGTGGATGAACTTCATACGGCATATCCAGATAAACATAATCCGGATTGGATATAATCACTTCATAGCCCTTGTTCGCCCAATCATTGACTGAATCAAAGCCCCCCCAGTAGAGCGCATCCCAGAAATTCACACCAACGCGTTTGGTCGCAAAATCTTTAGCGCTGTCAGCATGTTTTAGGCCATCCTGCCATGCCTGCATCTTCTCAATACCATTAGCATTCACAATTTTGCTCACTTCAATTGCGAAGTAGCTGGCAAGGTGCTCAATATCTTTCACAACCCCCTGCTCTACCAACTTCTGGCAAGCCTGAGATTTAGCCCATGGCTTATCTTCTATACTTTTATCAATGATGCCCTTACCCGGTACTATCGGACCATTCTTATCCTGGAACCCTTCTCCCAAACGAATATTCTTCGCTTCATCACCACCAAAATGCCAGGTCTCCAATGGCAAGCCAGCTTCTTTATGCATAACGGCAATTTCACCAATGACTTTCTCAACAAATCGTTTTGAAGAATCCATACACGGGTTCAAATAACTGCGACGATCATAGAGCTGAACAGAGGTTGCTCTGGTGGTATCGGTTGGGTCCAGCAAACGGTATTCATTCGCCCCTTTCACATCATCGCGAGCGATTAACTTCTTGTAGCGGGCCTCCATAGAAACAACCGCAGCCCGGGCATGAGCCGGCATATCAATTTCAGGAATAACGTCAATATAACGGGCTTTGGCATATTTCAGAATGTCGATGTAGTCCTGACGGCTGAAGGATCCACTGCCCATATTGTTGTTATCAGGGCCGGAACCCAGTTGTGGTAACAAACACTTGGTTTCACTCAAATCATGACAACGCTGGCTGCCAACTTCCGTCAGCTCAGGTAATCCAGGAATTTCCAGACGCCAACCTTCATCATCACTCAGGTGGAAATGGAATTTATTCAGTTTGTAACTTGCCATTTGGTCAAGCAAACGCAGGACCGCTTGTTTACTATGGAAATTGCGCCCTACATCAAGGAGAGCCCCACGATACTCAAAACGTGGAGCATCTTTTACCGTCAGAGTAGCAATCTTCGCACTGCCATCAACAGGAATTAATGACAACAGAGACTGAAGACCATAAAACACTCCAGATTGGTCAAAAGCAACAATTTGAGCACCATTCTGGGTAATACTCAGGCGGTAAGCCCCTTTAACCTTCCATTCACCGGTAAAATCTGAAGAGACAATCTGAGTCGCAACCAGATAGCCACTATTCTCTAATTTAATGCCTTGATCGGTAAAACGTTTTCTGACAAGAATAACCGCCTCGTCATTCAAACCACCAAATTCCAGTCTTACACCACCAGATAAATCAGCATCCTCTGAATAAATCTGAATTTCTTTTGGTGTCGGAATTATTTGCCCACGTAATTTTTCTGACTCGATTTTTTTAACCTGCAAATTCTTCGCATAACGATTTTCAGACGTCATCAGAATGTTGTTATCCGCGGTTGTGCGTTTCCATTGATCACCGGTGAAAACAGATAAAAATTGACTCAGATCTTCTGTATCCGTATTCACAAGGACTTTAGGTTTCGCATCACCTGACGTTGCATACCAGCGCGGCAAAAAGTCAGTGCTGTAAATCTGCCAATACTCTCCGGTAATAGGCAATTTTACCTGTTGATTCGCTTTAATACCGGTGAATTTCTCAGTTGGCTCCAGTTTATGTAAATCACCCGTAATACGCGTAATTTTAAACTGCTCATTATCTACGCTCAGGACTTGCCGGATGCTGTGGAAATAAATCGCCCAATCAGATGAATCAATAGCCTGATTACCATTGGTTAACGTAATATCTACCCGATTACAAGTGGCCCAGTCCGCTCCCAGTACAGCACAGTTAACGCCATGATCTCCCGCCTGATTATCAATAACCTTATAATTAACTTTTAATTGACTCAGTGAATCAACCAATTGTTGTGCTGTATTATTAGCATAGGCAGAACTCATCAAACCAACAGTTGTCATCAGCGCCACTAATGTGCGCAATTTAAATTTCTTCATTGTTACCTCTTTCAAACACAAATGTTATGTAAGGTAAACCACTGCCCAGAAACATAAGGACAGCGGCAACAAGCCATTAGAAAACAATAAATGGCATGATGATGTTGAACTTAATCTCTTTTTCATCCCAGAAAAATTCCAGGCAGATCATTGAAAACGCACACTTTGATCATAGATTGGATTAATGCTGACTTTTGTACTACGTGTAACCATAAAATTAATGACTTTTTGATTAGAATAAATCACAGCCCAAAATATAAATCTATACGTAAAATAAAAATTTCAATTGAAAAAGAAAATTAAAATAACCTAATCAACATATATACAGATTATTTTTCATGCCACGAATTATCAATGGTAGAAAAGGAATTTTTTACAAAACATGACAAAGAACACATTACAAGAAAAATATAAAAATAGTTATACACCACATTAATATTAAGATAAAAAATAATACAACCATAAAAACTTAACAATATAAAACACAGATAATTTCGTATAGTTAGATTTATTTTTTATTATTAGACAGAATAAAAAAATAGCTTTGATTCAGTTGTGAAATATAAAAATCCATCTCAATAGGAATTATCTATAGTAGAGTATCATCCATAACTCATCTCTGATTAATTTTTGGTAAAATGGAACCTTTTATTATACGAAATTGTGATGATGTTTTTATAAAAGGAATCCAAGAACTCAATTTAACAAAATTGTTAACGTATAACAGTAACTCAGACACAACTGTCCGCCAGATATCAATCTATTTAAATTGATTTTTAAACGTTCTAGTTACCGAAACCATTCTCTATTGTAAATATGATTTCTATTGCACCCTAATAGTTCAAAAAACAACCAAATACAATCCGTTATTTAAGGTGATTAACATCACACTATCTGTTAATTTTAGTTTTAAAACCGAATAATAAATGTAACATACTCTTGTTTTTGCGGTTATTAACATTATTATTTTTTAAAGAGAATGATAAATGGATTATCAGAATTTATTTCAATTAACTACGCAAGAAAAACATGACCTCTTTTTAGCATTAAATAAAATCGATTATGACCCTACTGGGGGTGATTTATATATTAACGCAGTAAGATCTGCAATGATGTATTTTTTACCGGTAAGAATAACATCAGCCCTAAATAAACAGCGGGCATCTATAAACCCCAGACCATACATAATTTTAAAGAATACACCAATAGACTGTGAAATATTTTTCTCTCCATCACCAAACCAATATACCCCCTCAGCAAGATCAGGAAATATTAGCGAAAATCTTTTAACAGGCATAGCGTCACTCATCGGTGAACCCTATTCGATGCTTTTTGAAGGTAAGGAATTAATTAATAATCTTATTCCAATTCATGAATCGAAAAGTGAATATACGGGTTTAGGATTTGATGTTGAACTTGACTTTCATATTGAAAACGCAGCTTTAAAACATTTAGAGCGATATAATGTTTCTCCCCTGGGTTTACTGCTTACAGGAATCAGAAGCGATCCTAATGGCCCTCTGACACGAATATCCGATTCACGTTTATCCATTGCTCAATTAAAGAAAGAAGACATAGAAACATTAGCAGCCCCCTTGTACAACATTAAATTACCTTACCGCTGGAGACAATCCACATTGATTAAGAAAGAAGAGACCCATCTTGTCCCGCTGATATCAGAAAATCATATACTACCCGACATCAGCGCTGTATTTTATCCCGGTATGATCACAGCAAGTACAACTAAAGCTAAAATTGCGCTGGAAAAGTTCTATAATTTGATTAAAGAAAATGCAGTAGCAATACATATTAACCCTGGAGACTTAATATACATAGACAACAGGTTCACTTTACATTCAAGAGATAAATTCACACCAACATTCGATAATATAGGAACACCATTACGTTGGTTGCAACGTGTATTTATTTCACCAAGCCTTTGGAATCATAGGTATTTAAACCAAATCGAAAATAGAGTTTTCTCTATTTAGAAGGATCTTAAGATGTTAAATGTTTTCTTTTCAATTCTGCCTATATTCCTATTAATTATTCTTGGTTTCTTATCCAAAAAATATATAAAAGATGTCTCTAATTTCTGGAACTTCTCAGATAAATTTGTTTACTATCTATTTTTTCCTGCTCTATTAGTCTTAGATATTAGTGAAGCCAATTTTTCTGGCGCTGACAACTTCTACCCAATAATATCAACAATAAGCTCCACGATAATAATCGCTATTATTATTTTATCCGGTAGATTTTTATTTAATACTACACCTGCTCTATTTACCTCTATTTTTCAAGGTGGAGTTAGATATAACTCATATGTTTTTATAGCCCTTTCACAATCACTATTCGGAAGTGAAGGAGTTGCACTATCTGGATTTTTTGTAGCCTATATGATAATTATCACTAATATTATGAGCGTATTGGTGATGAATCATTATGGTAGTGGAAGCAAAAAAAGTCTCAGTAGTGCTATTCTTGCTTTAGCTAAAAACCCTCTGATCATTGGCGCAATCATTGGGGTATTACTAAACTTCTTTAACATTCATATTACTGGCTCAATTAAACAACTTTTTATCTATCTTTCTAATGCAGCTACACCATTAAGCTTAATGTCTGTAGGCGCTGGATTGATCATTAGTATGAATATAAAAAAGCTACTTTCGATCTCCTACGCAACTATACTCAAGTTGGTTGTCATGCCACTTATCACCATCTTGATAATTAAATATTTAGGTGCATCAGGCGTTCCTGCCAATATTGCTATTCTATATTCCGCAGTACCTTGTGCTGGCAATGCTTATATATTAGCCAGACAAATGGGAGGTGACCATGAAGCAATGGCATCTATTATCACATGGACTACGTTATTATCCATCATTACTGTAACTTTAATTCTTGGTAGTATGGAATTATAGAAATAAGAATAAAGTTAAATAATATTAAAAACGTATTACTCAGAACAAATGTAATACGTTTTTTTATTACTATATCTCTATAGATACATTAAGTAATTCAATACATTGGACAAGGGTTTACGGCTATTTTTGCTAAATTCAAAGTTCTTCACGAACTGCCAGCCCCAAGTTTTGCAACATTGGCGCATTTTCACATGCAATATAGAATGCTTCATCAGTGGTACTGCTATTTATATGTTGATGCCATGCCCATACAGGCACATATATTGCATCACCCGCTTTCCATGAAACATGTTTTTCACCAATGAGTGAATACCCCTCACCATTGACGATATATATTATGGTTTCATAACTATGCCTGTGTTTACGCGTGGATTGCCCAGGTTGTAATCCACCCAGAGTCATACTGAGAACTTTACTGGGTAAATTAACCATAGCGACCTTATGGCGCCTTTCATTTGAGAAATTTACATCTTGACTGACTTCAGAATTCAATACATTCTCATGAATTAATTGAGTCGGTTTATCTTCAATTAACTCGCCTGGAACTCTACCGAAATCGCCAGATGAAAAGAAAGTCTTTTTCATTATAATCACCTCTAATATCACATCTTATTTTACAAATTACATTCTTTAACTATTTTAAAATGACATTCAAGATATTTTATCTTAAAAATATTTTAATCATCGTTTCCGCCAAAAGTTTTTCATGTTCTTTATTATCCCGACAATACCACGCTATATGCCCGTCAGGTCTGACGAGAATTTTACCAGTGGACTGAAAGTGAGTGGGTGGGATCAATTTTTGTTTTATAGCTTCAACAGCAGGACTTTCATAATAAACTTTGCTCACAATACTTCCCCTTCTTTATAGTTAACTCTAATTAATCGATATATCGTTAACGATTTTCAAAATTCCATTTGGGAGTTGTTTATTTTTTTCATATTCCTCAAAAATTTTAGGAGAAATATCTCTTAATCTGCGTTTCAACACTTTACCTGTTGCATGTCATCATTACGCAAAATATCTGTATCACCCTCAAATAACAGTGCCGGTATATTCGGATTTATCCTGGTATTACTTTGATATAGCTCATTTAGCATCGCCATGCGAAAACGCACCATCTCTTCACCAACAGCAATAACATCTACCCTTCGATGAGGGTTTTCTTCAATCATTCGATCAATAATTTTCCTCATCACTATTGCATGATCTTCGTCCTCCTCAACATGGATTTTGAAGAAATATAATGCGTCGTCAGAAGCCTTTATTGATCGCAATGCATCTAAAATGGGACCATAAACCAAAGGTACAATTGCTTCAGCACCTAAACATAAAGCCGCCAGCCCTCTTAGGGAATCATCACTCCGGCAGTGGCGAAACATAGCGTCAATCAGTTGCTGAGTACTTTTAAGAATTGCGTCACTTTTAGGAACAGCATTGAGAGCAGCCATTGCCTTTTTATATAACTCTGCATGAGATATTTTTGCAGCATCAGTTCCTGTTAGCTCTTCCAGCAAATTATGAGAAAGTGACACAAAATCTTTTTGATCAGCTAAACCTCCCATTAATGAACACAAATATCGGGTAAAATATTGTGAATAATAATGGTGCTGAATCATAAACTTTTTTAGTAAGCTCTGGTTGGCCTGCCCAGAACGACAAGCCACCAGAAATATATTCGAATTAAGTTCTTCCAATAACTCTTTAGAAAAAACGTCTTTCCACAACGGGGATAAGCAATAACCGGTTTCTTGTTTAGGCTCGTTTTGAGTGTCGATAGCGAGTTCCATGATAAACCCTTTTAGTAACATTCAACTGATGAGATCTATGATATACAGGCTTTTATCACGCCAAAGATATTAGCTCTGCGTTTATGCACTCATATAAATTTTTCAACAAAGATTGCGGATTTTGAAAAACATTTCTGCCAACATATAATCCGCTAGCCCCAGATGAAATAGCAATTTTCGTATTATCAATCAGTATCTTTTCCGAAGTTGTGCCAAAATAGCACTAACAAATGTGGATGCATCAATGTAAGCTCGATACCCCATACTGAGAGGACGGCTTTCTGTAATTACTCCTACTTGTAGTTGCAGTGATTCTTTTCTGTTATATGATAAACGATCGATAAAGTCGCTCATGGCATCATGTGTATTAGGTAAAAATATAATACCTTCAGTGCCATATTCCATAACACCATAAGATACAATTGCATCATCGACATCATTGGGATCTCTGATTTCTTTTGACAAAATAGTCCCGGTAGATTGTAACGATGCAATGACCAGTGCGAGGGGAATATTGGTTGGGTCACGAAAAAGAATCCAAATAAAATTGAATTCTATTCCTTCATTGATTGTCTTAAGTAAACTTTCTTGATCATCAACATAGCTTTCATAGCAAGTAGCGAAATGTTCGCTTTCCCGGAATTTAATCAACTCCTCAGATGTTTTAACCCTCAGAATTATTTGCATTCTTTTGGGTATTGCATCAATGAAAGTTGATATATTATTTGAATACAAAATTATACCACTATAAAAAGAATTTATTACCCTGATGAAAATGCTGTCATCTGGCCTTTGATCTGACAGCTTTTCCGTATCAAACCAAATCACCGGCCCATGTTTGGAACGCTTATTTTTACTTGGGTTGTGTAATTTTACAGATGTTCTCCTGGCAACTCTTTCAGCTGTTTCAAAATTGTCGGATGGGATAGTGATTGCTTCCTTTTGCACGCTAATTATATTTTTTCTCATATTCATAATCCCCTACAAAATAAAGAATAATTTTCCAATTGGTAATTTTTCTTAATTAATATCAACTTATTATTATCATATCCTCTTTTTTTCGTATCTATAAAATATCCAGATTGTAATTTTTTATTTCATAGCCTCAAGAATCAGTATAGTGATATTTCACAGAATACATTGTTTATTATTTTTCTAAAATGAATAAATGTGTAAAAAAACCACAACCTGCTCACAAATACAATAGATAATAGTAATATTTCTCCTGATAGTGAAATAAAACTCTATGAATTAACATATAATCAATATTCAATGGTTATGTAATTAATGTCAATTCTTCGAGTTTGATTGCCAATCCTTTTCATGCTATCGAAGAATTGTTATCTATATTATTAATATGATTAGTGAATGGAAAAGCCATTACTTTGAATCTATTGTTTTTATTTGCTTTCTCTGTGGGATTTTACTTTCCCCAACAAAACAAACACTAAGGTGAGCAAAAAAAACTGCACCTCAACTGTTGGCTCATATCCAACTTGTGGGGTACAGTTCATTATCTCAATTAATCCTGAGAAATTTTTGCCCAGGTATCACGCAAACCAACAGTACGGTTAAATACCAGGCTTTCTGCACTGGAATAACAGCTATCAGCACAAAAATAACCTTCACGCTCAAACTGATACGTTTTTTCTGACTTAGCATTCGCTAAACTTGGCTCAACAAAGCCCTGACGGACCACCAGTGATTCTGGGTTAATTGTCGCCAGAAAATCATCCTCTGCACCGGGATTTGGTATGCTGAATAGACGATCATACAGACGGAATTCAGCAGGAACAGCATGGGATGCGCTGATCCAATGAATAACACCTTTCACTTTACGACCATCTATCGGATCTTTATTCAGCGTTTGCTCATCATAGCTGCAATAGATTGTCGTGATATTGCCGTCAGCATCTTTTTCAACACGCTCTGCTTTGATGATATAAGCGTTACGCAGACGAACTTCTTTACCCAAGACCAAGCGTTTATATTGACGGTTAGCTTCTTCACGGAAGTCTGCCCGATCAATATAGATCTCACGGCTAAATGGCACGTCACGGCTGCCCATCTCCGGTTTATTCGGATGATTAGGCATACTCAGCATTTGCACCCCTTCCGGTCTGTTTTCGATCACCAGCCTGACTGGATCGAGAACAGCCATTGCGCGAGGGGCATTTTCGTTTAGATCATCACGGATACAAGACTCCAATGCAGCCATTTCCACATTATTGTCCTGCTTAGTCACACCAATACGACGACAGAATTCACGAATGGAAGCGGCGGTATAACCACGACGACGCAAACCTGAGATAGTCGGCATCCGAGGATCATCCCAACCTTCAACAATCTTGTCGGTCACCAATAGGTTCAGCTTACGCTTGGACATCACCGTGTATTCAAGATTCAGACGCGAGAATTCATACTGACGCGGATGGCAATCAATGGTGATGTTATCCAGCACCCAGTCGTACAAACGACGATTATCCTGGAATTCCAATGTACACAGCGAATGTGTAATACCTTCCAGCGCATCAGAAATACAGTGAGTAAAATCGTACATCGGGTAGATGCACCATTTGTTACCAGACTGATGATGTTCTGCAAATTTAATACGGTACAAAACCGGATCGCGCATCACAATAAAAGGTGATGCCATATCAATTTTAGCTCGCAGGCAAGCTTTACCCTCGCCAAATTCACCGGCACGCATTTTTTCAAACAATACCAAGTTTTCATCAATACTACGGTCACGATACGGGCTGTTTTTACCTGGCTCTTTCAATGTACCACGATATTCACGGATCTCTTCCGGACTCAATTCATCAACATAAGCCAGGCCTTTATTGATCAATTCAATAGCATACTGATACAGCGTATCAAAATAATTGGAAGAGTAACGAATATCACCACTCCACCCAAAACCTAACCACTGAACATCATTTTTAATAGAATCAACGTACTCAACATCTTCCTTAACCGGATTGGTATCGTCAAAACGCAAATTGCACTGACCCTGATAGTCCTCTGCAATCCCAAAGTTCAAGCAGATAGATTTTGCATGACCAATATGCAGATAACCATTGGGTTCAGGCGGGAAGCGGGTATGTACGGATGTATGTTTACCCATTGCCAAATCTTCATCAATTATTTGACGAATAAAGTTTGTCGGGCGGGCATCTGCCTCACTCATTGTTTTATACCTCAATAATGCCAAAAGCGCGTCACATAACCGCCTATAATCCAACAAGCAGTGCCGAGAAACAACCGTTTGTTCATGAAAAATAGCGACTCAGGGCAAAGTTGAAGCGAAAAACGGGAAGAGTAACAATCTTCCCGTTACAAATTAGTAGCAGATCACTATCTCTTCCTTGGAAAATTATTCCTTTTTACCTTTGTTCTCTTCCTACCAGAATTATGCGATTTCTCGTATCATATAATTGCCACTTATTCCATCCCCCCAATAGGTTTATATTTATATTCAGCCAATACGGTGGTTATTCAGTACATTGATTAGTTGATTTGCACAGTAATGAATATGTTCTTCATGCCAGGTTGGGTGGAGATAAAGGCTGATGGTTCTCGTTAGCAAAGAACGTGCCGTTTCACAAACTACATCTCGATAGTTTACTGACTCTGGAGAGGTATATTCCTTAGAAAGGAAAGGAAAATTAGCAGAGCCAAAACCACGCAGTTCCTGAAAAACTTTTTCCCCATATGCTTCAGGCCATTGGATTTTAAATGCTGGTACGCCGATTTCTTTTAGATCTTTCAGGATAATTTCAGCGGTACAGTCCAATTTAGCAAGATCAAAAACAATAGGATACAACCAATATGCATTGCTACGGTCTTCATTATTTAATGGCAAACTATAAATTGCATCAACGTTTGAAAATATTTCGTCATAAATCTTTGCATATTTTATGCGATTTTTCATATTCCATTCGTCAAATCGTTCCAGTTCGTTAATACCGATGATAGATTGAATTTCCGTCATACGATAATTATAGCCAACCCGGTTATGTACATGCCATGAAGTTTCTTCAAGGGCAAGGAGATCAAATTTTCTTTTCACATCAAAGCCATGATCGCGGAATGCACGACATTCCCAACCGACATCAATATTATTAGTCACCACCATGCCACCTTCTCCGCCAGTGGTAAAATGCTTTGATTGGCAAAAACTAAAAGTTCCTAAGTCGCCGATAGTACCCACAGACTTACCTTTATATTTACCTCCCAGACATTGAGCGCTATCTTCTATCACTTTAAGACCATGTTTGCGTGCAATTTCCATAATAAAGTCCATATCGCACACAATACCATAAAGGTGAACAACTATTATCGCCTTAGTTCGCGGTGTGATGAGCGCTTCTATTTTAGTGGGGTCGATAGTGTGTTCTTCCGTAGTATCACAGAAAACAGGAATTGCACCACATTGCAAAACAGCAAATGAAGTTGCAATGAAAGTATAAGATGGGACGATGACTTCATCACCGGCACCAATATTCAGAGCACCAACAGCAATATTAACAGCCGAAGTTCCCGAATTGCAGGATATAGCCATTTCAGCACCAATCCAATTAGCAAATTTATTTTCAAACTCCATGCCTTTCTTTCCGGTCCAATAATTGACTTCGCCAGATAGAAGAGGTTGTTGAATATCTGTAAGTGTTTTTTCTACAAAACCAGGCCATTGGGGAAAATTCATAAATATCTACCTTACAATTATGGGTTAAAGGAATACTCAAATATGACTTACTGCCGATCCCATCATAGCTACTCTATTTGACATTCTTTGCAGTCAAAAAACAAACCTGAGCAATGCTCAACTGTCTACAACAATAACGTCTATTGGGATAAGCTTTTCAATGACACTATTATTATAAAATTCTATTAATAACTTTATTTAGGTAAATCTTTCACTACTGTCATGTTTGCCATCATAATTAATGCCCCAACCGCTAAGGCGGTAAATGCGGTCTCCAAACTTGTATACTGTGCGACGAACCCTATTAACGCTGGCCCAGCCATAATCCCTGAATAGCCAAAGGTCACGATAGCAGCCACCGCATGACTTGGCGGCATAATCTTTTGACTGCCAGAAATAGAACATAAGATAGGAACAATATTGGAAGCACCAAGCCCAATAAGGGCAAAACCTACCATAGATATGGCAAACTCGTCCCAACTAACAATCAAAAAGAATCCTATTGCAATGGTGGCCGTACCAATGAAGAATACTTTCCTCCCCCCTATTCTAGATATCAGGCGGTCTCCCATAAATCGTCCGATAGTCATTGTTGCAGCAAATGCGGCATAGCCAAGACCACTAAGTGATGTGGATATACCCCGTTCACCAGACAAAAATATCGCACTCCAATCAATCACTGATCCTTCAATAATTCCCATCATGAGACAAAGCAAGCATGCCACAATAACTATCCCCCTTGGAAAAGCTATCTTTTTATCGGCTTTATAATTTAGATTAGTCTCATGAATAAGCCCTGAATAGGCTAATGAAAACAATACTATCAACATCAGCGATACAATTAAACATGTAGCTATTGCCGCATAATTAAAATAAAGTAACGCTGAAACCCCGGAAGCACCAAAAATTCCACCAAGGCTGAAAAAGCCATGAAAGCCTGACATCAGAGAACGTTTAGCATTTTTCTCAACCACCACAGCTTGGATATTCATAGAGACATCTACAGTCCCAATAGATGCACCAAATAGAAACAGTGCTAATCCAAGTTGAGTAGGATTGGAAACCATAACCAAAAACGGCAGCATTATAATGGTACAAATTCCTGATAAAGTAATCACTCTCCGGCAACCAAACCGCGCTGAAAGTAATCCAGTAACAGGCATAGAAATAATCGATCCTAATCCAAGGAAAAATAACAACAATCCCAATGTATCTGCTTCAATATTTAAATTGTTTTTTACCAATGGGATTAAAGGTGCCCACGCAGAAATACCAACACCAGCCGCAAAGAAAACTATCCTAGTTGCACGAATTTGATTCATCATTCCTCTATAAATATATTTTATATCAGTAAATTATGTGCACATATGATAAATTCACTTCCAAGTAACCTATGTGAAAATTTAATTTAATTCTGTAAAAGAAATTTTCACAATATCAGCATCTACACCAGAAACCTTAACTTGCTCCCAGTTCTGGATCACTACCTCAACCTCATCAAATAACTTATCTATACCGCCAACCTGCACCACCCGACATCCCGAAGCCAGAGCACTCTGAATACCAGCAGGGGCATCTTCAAAAACCAAACAGTCCTTGGTAGCAATACCTAAACGTTCTGCTGCCAATAGATAAGGTTCAGGATGTGGTTTACCATTAACGACATCATCAGAACCAATGACCAATTTTGGTAATTTGAGACCACATGCTTCCATTCTTAGATATGCCACTCGCTGGCTAGCAGAAGTCACCACCGCCCAAGAATAAGGAGCCAAGGCATTTAGAAAATGCCCAGCCCCAGCCACCGCTTTTCCTGCTTTAGAATATTCAATTTCCAAATTATTCAATAATTCGACTTGCTCTTCTATGTCCAGAAAAGGAGCAACCTCTAGAATAACATCCCGAGACCGAACCCCATGGCAAATATCTAATACACTCTGTATTGGGATATTATTCATTTCACACCATTTAGCCCAAACAATTTCAACCTCAGAAGTTGACTGGACCAAAGTACCATCCATATCAAGCAGAATTGCTTTTGCGTTAATGATCTTCATTACATCTCCATAATGCGATTAAAGGATTCAACATCAATACGTCACAAAGTATATTGTAAACCTCTGTAACAATTTATTATATAAAGTACTGCTTGAATAAATATTTTTATAATGTAGCTAACAAAGAGAGTATGAAAAATTGAATACTCTCTTTACATCTTATGTCATATGATATCATATCATTAAATAAAACATAAATTATTTTCACCCTTGGGTCAGTTTAGAACTATTAAAAAACCAGTAAATCCTAATAGATAGAAGATCAAAAAACATAACAGAATAATTCATAAATGTTTTTACCAAATTCCAATTTTCCCGAGTATCCTCCCAAATAACGGGGAATTGATACAACGACTTTGAAAGACGATTTGCGATATAAATTACTTCTGCATCAAATGCATAACCTTTTATCTTCTGTTTAGAAAAAATCTCCTTTGCTAAATCTGACTTTAGCATTTTAAATGGACATTGTGAGTCAGATATTTTGCTATTAAACAGAAAATTGTAAATTTTCAAAAAAAATTTGCCTGATATTATACGATATGAATTAGCTCTGGCTCTGTTTTTTGAATATCGTTCCCCAATAATAAAATCAATGTTGGATGTCTGAATCTTCTGGTATGTGGCAAAGAAATCATCTTCACTGATAGGGAAATCTATGTCCGTATAGAAAACATAAATTCCTCTTGCCAAATCCACCCCTCGACGAATACTGTAGCCTTTGCCATAATTACCTCCATTGGATATAACAAGAACATCAGGATAATCCTTTTTTATCCTTTTTATTTCTTCATCATGATACCCATTTTTATCTGAATCATTAACTATGATGATTTGTACCATCAATTTTTCTTGAATTTTTCTGATACGTTTAATAGTTCTATCAATGATAAAATAGTTCTCATTATATCGAGGAAGAATAATTGAAACATCAATTACCTCATCTATATAATACACCATATTTTTCTCCGCTGTTACGGCATCATACTATCAGCCTCATACCCTAATAATAGCTGACCAAGAGGTGTAAGATTAATATTTAATGTATCCTGCCGTTTACCCTGCACAACAGGAAATGGTTTTCCTGTAATAGATGTAGTCGGCAATCCTTGTTTATAGGCCGAGATCCTCTCCACAATTTGCTGTTTAGTAATATCAGTACGCGGGAAACAGCTAAAATATTGGGCCAATCTGGGTTTATCAGAAATATTAGGTCGATTTCCGTGTGGCAGTGCACCATGAAATATAACATAATCGCCTGCTTTCAATGGAACAGACTTAATTTCCATATCGGTAGTGTCAGGGAATCGAGTATTATATCCATCTGGTTGTTTTTCTAACCACTGGTAAATAATTTTATGAAACCCTGGGACACACTGAAATCCTCCAGAATTACCATCATCATCAGTTAAACTCAGCAGCCCTTGTATCTTTCTTTCTAGAGGGCGTTTTGAAACATCAATATCCCAATGTATAAAGCCCTCATATTCCCAGTTTTCAGTAATTGGTGGATTCATATTGACCCGATCAATACTCACTAATAGATTACTAGTACCAAATATTTTCTCATAAACTGTATATATCAGCGGATTTTGACGATTATCCCAAAGGGATTGGTGATGATAAAAAGGAATACGCCCCATTTTATCAATACCAGACCGTAAACGAATACTTTTATCATAGAGCTCCTGACTATTTTCTGGATTCATTTCTAAAAATTCAAATATTGCATTTATCGTTTTTTTGACTTGTTCCTTACTCACCGCAGATTCAATAACAACATAGCCATTATCATCCCAACTCTTTAAATACTGATTTATTTTTTCTTCCTCAATATGTCCTGACATTTTCGCCTCTTTAATATTTTATAGACATAAAAACAACAAGAAACTCATTAAAAAAATTTAATTTAACAACTCAAAATAAATCAACAATATTTATGTTATAACACTTTATTAACATAAGTAATTATTAATTTTAAAAATATTGATACTCATCACAAAAAATACAACTTAAATAAATAACATCACTAAACAGAATTATTAATTAACTCTATAAATATCTATATATGTATAAGTTATAAAAAAGAAAAATGATGTTCAGAAACACCAGGGAAAAATAAAGAGTTAGACAATCAGAGACTAATAACAACAGTAAAAATTCTCAAATAAAAACCAATAAGAATCATAATTATCGTTATACTCAGATTTAAAAATTATTTGAGAGACAAGATTATAATGTCACTGAATATTTTTTATATGTTATTAAATTCTCCGGGCGATATTTCATTATTGCCCTAGAGAATTTAATCCTAAAAAATAACAAGGCTTATCAACAATCTTAACGGGAAGAGCAATATTCTTCCCATCATTCATTTTATTGAAAATTTTTTAAACGCTTAAAAGCCTGTTTGTTGTTTATCTCAGTACATCAAACAACTTTGTCTGCCCTGCTTCTACCTGACCTTTTGCCAAAATATTAACGCCGATATAATCATCAATGTTGCTGATGATAACCGGACTAATCATAGATTTAGCATTAGCATTCAGGTAATCAAGATCCAGATTCAGTATAGGTTGCCCAACTTTCACTATTGCGCCTTCATCCACCAACCGCTTAAAACCTTTACCGTTAAGAGAAACCGTATCAATACCTAAATGTACAATCAATTCGACGCCTTCCTCCGTTTCAATACAGAAAGCATGATTGGTGTCGAAAATTTTCACGATCGTACCAGACACTGGCGCAAGCACAGTATTTGATGTTGGTTTAATAGCAACACCATCACCAACAACTTTACCGGAGAAGGCTTCATCAGGTACGTCTGCCAAATCAATTAACTTACCACTGACCGGAGCAATCAAAGTCAGCAGGATTTTATGTTCACTTTCAGACTTCGCTTTCTGTGCTATCTCAGGTTGATAGCTTGCAGTCGCAGCAGCAACCGGACCTTTTGCCAGAATATCACGTATAGCACTGGCAATCAGTTCTGCACGAGTGCCAACAATAACCTGCACACTTTGTTTATTCAGGCGGATAATACCGGAAGCACCCAAGCGTTTAACCAAATTGTCATTGACCTGATCAACATCTTTTACAGATAGACGCAAACGAGTAATACAAGCATCAATACCAACCAAGTTATCTGAACCACCAATCGCTGAGACATATTGGTGAGCTTCATCGTGGATGCTATTAGCTGTTGCTTTACCATTTTTGTCCACATCAACATCATAACCATCAATTTCACCATCAGCAGCCAATTCACGCCCTGGAGTCATCAGGTTGAATTTTTTGATAGTAAAACTAAACACGAAATAATACAGACCGAAGAATACCAGACCTTGTGGGATTAACATGTACCAATGTGTCGCCAATGGGTTACGGGAAGAGAGTACCATATCCACCAAACCAGCACTGAAACCAAAACCAGCAATCCACTGCATTGTCGCTGCGATAAACACTGAAATACCAGTCAAAATCGCGTGCAGCACATAAAGCACTGGCGCAACAAACATGAAAGCAAACTCCAGAGGCTCAGTAATACCGGTGAAAAATGCAGCGAATGAACCCGCAAGCATGATACCAGCAATTTTGGCCTTATTTTCGGGACGGGCGCAACGATACATCGCTAATGCCGCCCCCGGTAAACCAAACATCATAATAGGGAAGAAACCCGCCTGATAACGGCCGGTAATACCAACTATTGCGCTACCATCTACTATGGATTTCTGACCACCGAGGAAATTAGGAATATCGTTGATACCGGCAACATCAAACCAGAATACAGAGTTCAGTGCATGATGCAGACCAACAGGGATAAGCAGACGGTTAAAGAAGGCATAAATACCGGCACCTGTAGCACCAAGATCTTTAATACTTTCACCAAAAGTGACCAGTGCATTATAAACCACCGGCCATACATACATCAGAATGAAAGCAACCAGAATCATCAGGAAAGAGATCAGGATGGGGACCAAACGACGACCGCTGAAAAATGACAACGCTTTCGGCAGTTCAACACCACTAAAGCGGTTATACAGTTCAGCAGACACAACACCAACTAAAATACCAACAAATTGGTTATCAATTTTACTAAAGGCTTTTGGTACATCGTCAACCGAAATACCCTGGATCATAGATACCGCTGCCGGAGAACAAAGTGTCGTTACGACTAAAAAACCAACAAAACCTGTCAGTGCTGCCGCACCATCCTTATCTTTAGACATGCCATAAGCCACACCAATAGCAAACAACATTGGCATGTTCTTAATAATGGCTTCACCAGATTTAATCAACAAAGCTGCCAGTGCATTATCAGCTCCCCAGCCTACCGGGTCGATCCAGTAACCTATCCCCATTAGTATTGCAGCAGCAGGCAGTGTGGCTACCGGTACCATTAATGCTCGTCCCACTCTTTGCAAATAACTCAGAATATTCACCTTGCTCCCCCTTAATATCCTCAATTACCGGAGTCTCTTACTACTTATGACTACATTATGAAAATAAGCAATAAGAACATTTATTCTACAATTTTCAGTGTAGGAAATTTATTTTTCGTCGCAAATTAATTCATCGATATATGTGATTAATATCACCATGATCACCAATTATTTGGTCAAAATGCTAGCTAACACACAAATCTTATTTTATCATTAAAAATATCATACCGCGCAGAGTGTTTCTGCCAATGAAAATGTTTTAGTATTCAGGCTATAGACGATTAATTAAGAGAATAATGTATAACTCTAATATTTAATCATGATAATTTCTTGTTTTAAGAGGTAATTATGAGACTGATCCCCCTAACAAATGCAAGTGATGTCGGTAAATGGTCTGCACACTATATCGTTAGTAAAATCAATGCATTTAATCCAACCACTGAGCGCCCTTTTGTTTTGGGGATGCCAACTGGCAGCACTCCACTGGCAACTTACAAGGAATTGATTGCTCTGTACAAAGCAGGGAAAATCAGTTTTAAACATGTCGTTACATTCAATATGGATGAATATGTCGGTATCCCCGAAAATCATCCACAAAGTTACCATAGTTTTATGCACCACAACTTCTTTGATCATATTGATATACAAAGGGAAAATATCAATCTACTCAATGGTAATACTGCTGATATTGATGCAGAATGCCAACGTTATGAAGACAAAATTAAGTCTTATGGTCAGATTCATCTGTTTATGGGTGGAGTGGGTAATGACGGCCATATTGCGTTCAATGAACCAGCATCATCCCTGACTTCCCGTACCCGCATAAAGACGCTGACTGTAGAAACCCGTACTGCCAACTCCCGCTTCTTCGATAATGATATTAATCAGGTGCCCAAATACGCCTTGACTGTAGGTGTAGGCACTTTGATGGATGCAGAAGAAGTTATGATCCTGGCTACCGGTCTGAATAAAGCCCAGGCCATCCAGGCCGCTATTGAAGGTAATATCAACCATATGTGGACAGTAAGCTGCCTGCAAATGCACCCGAAATCCATCATTGTCTGTGACGAACCAGCAACAATGGAATTGAAAGTAAAAACAGTTAAGTACTTCCATCAACTGGAAGCAGACATTATCGACATATTTGCCAGCAAAAAATAAGAATCCAGACAGTCTGAGCTTATCTCAGACTGATTATCGTCATTATTCTCAATCATCATCTCCAGACCCCATAGGAGGCTAAGATGTATGCTTTAACCAACTGCATTATATATACTGGTCATGACAGACTGGATAATCATGCTGTTATCATTGCTGGCGGCTTAATTAAACGAGTTTGCCCAACACAAGAGTTACCCGAACAGATTGAAAAACGTGATCTGAATGGTGCAATTCTTTCCCCCGGCTTTATCGACCTGCAAGTTAACGGTTGTGGTGGTGTTCAATTTAATGAACGGCTGGAAGATATTTCAGAAAAAACGCTGGATATTATGCAAAAAGCCAATGAACGCTCAGGCTGTACCAGCTATTTACCGACCCTGATCACCAGTACAGATGAATTGATGATAGCCTCTGTTGAGGTGATGCGTACTTATCTGAAGCATAATAAATTTCAAGCTTTGGGCCTGCATCTGGAAGGGCCTTACCTCAATCCGGTAAAGAAAGGCACTCATAATCCAGAATGTATCCGCAAGCCTACACCTGAAATGATAAATTTCCTGTGCGATAACGCTGATGTCATCATCAAGCTGACTCTCGCGCCGGAAATGGTGGAACAGAAATACATTCACCAGTTGATTGAATCAGGGATTGTGGTTTCTGCCGGTCACTCCAATGCCAGTTATGAAGAAGCCCGGCAGGGATTTCAGAATGGCATAACCCTCTCAACCCATCTCTATAATGCGATGCCATACATTTCTGGTCGCCAGCCTGGTTTGATTGGCGCTATCTTTGATACACCAGAAGTTTACGCGGGTATTATTTCCGATGGTTTTCATGTTTCATGGCCAAACATTCGTCATGCGAAACGTCTGAAAAAAGATAAGTTGATTCTGGTAACAGATGCCATACTTCCCGCCGGGATGGATACTTCTATCAATAAAATGGAGCATTTCACCTTTGCCGGTAAAACCATATACTATCGAGATGGATTGTGTGTCGATGAAAACGGCACTTTAAGCGGCTCTTCTATCACTATGATAGACGCCGTTAAAAATAGCGTTGAACACGTTGGTATTGCTCTGGATGAAACACTGAGGATGGCAGCACTCTACCCAGCCCGCGCGATTGGTGTTGATCAATATCTCGGCACTATTGAAGCCGGTAAAATTGCTAACCTCACCGTTCTCAGTCACGACTTTAAAATCTGCAAGACCATTGTTAACGGAAAAGAAACTGACCTTTGAGGAACAAAATAACCGATGAGTTATAGCAGCACACAAAAGCAAATTGGTAATATTGACCTTGTAAAGCAACTTAACGGCGCTGTGGTATACCGGTTAATTGATCAACAAGGGCCAATATCCCGGATTCAAATTGCAGAGCAAAGTCAACTTGCACCCGCCAGCGTGACTAAAATTACTCGTCAGTTACTTGAACGCGGCCTGATTAAAGAAGTCGATCAACAAGCCTCTACCGGAGGTCGCCGCGCAATTTCAATCGTTACAGAAAATCGTCATTTCCATACTATCGGTGTCCGCCTTGGCCGCCATGATGCCACTCTCGCTCTTTATGACATGAGTGGCAAGGCATTGGTTGAAGAGCATTATCCACTGCCTGAATCCACCCAGCAAAAAGTCGAAAACTTGCTTATCAGCGCAATAGAAAACTTTATTCAACAAAATCAGCGTAGGATCCGTGAATTAATCGCCATTTCAGTTATCCTGCCCGGATTGGTTGATCCAAATACCGGCATTGTCCGTTATATGCCTCATATTAAAGTGACTAACTGGACTCTGGTCGATAACCTGAAAAAACATTTCAATATGACCTGTTTCGTTGGTCATGATATCCGTAGTTTAGCGCTGGCTGAACGCTATTTTGGCGCCACCCGTGATTGTGAAGACTCGATATTGGTACGTATCCATCGAGGTGCCGGTGCTGGGGTGATTATAAACAGCCAGATATTCCTCAATAATAGAGGGAACTTAGGTGAAATTGGCCATATTCAAATTGATCCCCTCGGTGAACGTTGTCATTGCGGCAATTTTGGTTGTCTGGAAACTATTGCCTCTAATTCAGCAATTGAAGCGCGGGTTCAGCATCAATTAAAACAAGGTTTTCCAAGTCAACTAACATTGAATAACTGCAATATCAGAGCCATCTGTCAGGCCGCAAATCAGCATGATCCATTAGCATCTGAGGTTATAAAAAATGTCGGCCATTATCTTGGTAGGGCCATCTCTATCGCCATCAATTTATTTAACCCACAGAAAGTTGTTCTGGCGGGGGAAATTACTGAAGCTCAACAAGTGCTCTTACCCGCTATTCAAAGTTGTATCAATACTCAGGTTTTAAAAGAATTTCGTGAAGACCTGCCAATCGTTGTGTCTGAATTAGTTCACTGTTCCGCTATTGGCGCCTTCGCTCTGACTAAACGTGCTATGCTTAATGGGGTATTGTTACAACACTTACTCGAAGGGTAATATTCATTTTTGTTGGTTTTGTCATCAAAATGCTTATAAGCCAAACAAACAAGCGACCTTAAGCAAATTTCAATAAAAAAGCAGTTGACGCATTTAGCTGATATACGCATAATGCGCCCCGCAACGCCGATGAAGGTAATGCAAAAAGATGGCTACGTAGCTCAGCTGGTTAGAGCACAGCACTCATAATGCTGGGGTCACAGGTTCGATTCCCGTCGTAGCTACCATCTTTGCGGGAGTGGCGAAATTGGTAGACGCACCAGATTTAGGTTCTGGCGCCGCAAGGTGTGCGAGTTCAAGTCTCGCCTCCCGCACCATTTCTTTCATCAAGTTGTCATCATGTAGATGGGGTATCGCCAAGCGGTAAGGCACCAGGTTTTGATCCTGGCATACCCAGGTTCGAATCCTGGTACCCCAGCCACCATTTTGATGACGCAACACGTTGAGCAGTGACTACTTTCAGTTGGGGTATCGCCAAGCGGTAAGGCACCAGGTTTTGATCCTGGCATACCCAGGTTCGAATCCTGGTACCCCAGCCATTAGCTGAATGTCCTCCACTGTTATTTTGCGATAAAATCTCTTGCGTCGTAAATAAAATGGCTACGTAGCTCAGCTGGTTAGAGCACAGCACTCATAATGCTGGGGTCACAGGTTCGATTCCCGTCGTAGCCACCATTTTCTTGGGGTATCGCCAAGCGGTAAGGCACCGGATTCTGATTCCGGCATTCCCAGGTTCAAATCCTGGTACCCCAGCCAAATTCTGAAAACCTGCTTTCGAGCAGGTTTTTGCTTTCCAAGTCCCCTACACTCCCCTTGCTTATACATGGAAATATATAAAAAAAGAGTAAAATGTCTACACCATAAATAGATTTACGACGTGTTTATGATCTGCTGATCTATAAGTTACAATCCCAACGCATACTTAAGCGCCGCTTTTTTCATTACTCCAGCTCGTTGGGCTGCCATCAATGCCAGATTACGTGCAACTTTCAGCCCCGGTAACTCATTACTGAACACGGTGTAAAACAGATCCATTCCAACCTGCATCATCAAGTTATCCGGCATTCTGTAACGCTGATAACGCATAAGCACTTCCAGTGAATCCCATTTTTCTATTAATTCTCTGGCCTTCACCAAAACATTAAGCAACGTATCCACATCCCGATAACCAAGATTTACCCCCTGCCCTGCCAGCGGATTAATGGTATGAGCCGCATCACCCAACAAGACTAATCCTTCACGCACATAACTGTTAGCGTGATGACGAGCCAAAGGAAATGAGCCGGCGGCAACAGGAGTCACTTGACCTAACCGCACAGGAAAGGCCTGAAAAATCTCCTGCTCAAGTTGAGCCATTGGCATTGCCTGTAACTGCCGTATACGTGCCGGTTTGTCATACCACACCAACGAAGCCCATTGATCAAATAGCGGAAGGAATGCTCTTGGGCCAGAAGGAAAAAACTGCTGCCAGGTAATATCCTGCTGTGGCTGCTCTGTTTTTACTGTAATCAACATACAAGACTGTCTGTACTGCCAGCCATGGCTGCCAATCCCAGCCATTTGCCGAACCTGAGAACGAGCACCATCAGCCCCAACAATCAGACGGGTATTAATTTCAATGCCATTATCCAGAGTGACCAACCAGCCCGCTTTCTGCCGCTGCATTGATTGCAGTTCCGCCGGACACAGCAAAGTCAAATTGGGATATTTTTCAAACTGCCGCCACAGCGCCAGCTGCAAAATACGGTTTTCAACCATATAGCCCAGTTCAGGCAGACCCAGACTGTGTGCATCAAACACCAAATTGGAATCATTCTGCTCCCAGGTCTCCAATTTACGATACGGCGCACTGCGCATCTGTAATACCGCATCCCATGCACCAAGTTGTTTGAGCAAATCTACAGAAGCACAACTGATTGCCGATACGCGCACATCTGGGCAACTCTGTGCATCATAAGATTGTGGTGGCTGATGATCCAACAAAGCAACTGTCCAGCCTTCCTGCGCCAGCCCCAATGCTATTGCAGCACCAATCATGCCAGCACCGACCACCACTACATCAAAAATCTGTTGTGAATTATTCATATCAGTCATGCTATTAACTCATTGATTGGCACAGTGTACCGGATTTTTAATCCTTCGGTAGAGAATATCCTGTTTAACAGTCTGGTCACTGCTCCCTCAAATGACTACAATATCCGGCAACTTTATGCCTAATACACAACTGCTTTTGCAGTGCAATAATCTCCTTAAGCACTGTAGAAAGCCCGGACGCACAAGAAAATGTCGACGATAAAAAAACTGTATATTAAAACTTGGGGCTGTCAGATGAATGAATATGATTCATCTAAAATGGCCGACCTGCTCGAAAGTACTCACGGTTATCAGTTAACCGATGTCGCCGAAGAAGCAGACATTTTACTATTGAATACCTGTTCAATCCGTGAAAAAGCACAAGAAAAAGTTTTCCATCAATTAGGCCGCTGGAAAAATTTGAAAGACACCAACCCAGATATCATTATTGGCGTCGGTGGCTGCGTAGCTTCTCAGGAAGGCGATTTCATCCGTCAGCGCGCCCAGTGTGTAGATATTATTTTTGGGCCACAGACACTGCACCGTTTACCTGAAATGATCAACCAGGTGAAAGGCACCCGCAGTCCGGTTGTTGATATCAGCTTCCCGGAAATTGAGAAATTTGACCGTCTGCCTGAACCACGTGCTGAAGGTCCATCTGCATTCGTTTCTATTATGGAGGGTTGCAACAAATACTGTACTTTCTGTGTCGTACCTTATACCCGTGGTGAAGAAGTCAGCCGCCCGAGTGATGATGTTTTGTTTGAAATCGCTCAGCTTGCCGCACAGGGTGTACGTGAAGTTAATCTTCTAGGGCAGAACGTGAATGCTTATCGTGGTGCAACTTATGATGGCGATATCTGCTCTTTCGCTGAGTTAATCCGTTTGGTCGCAGCTATAGATGGTATTGATCGTATTCGTTTTACCACCAGCCACCCAATTGAATTTACAGACGATATTATTGCTGTTTATGAAGATACACCAGAATTGGTTAGCTTCCTGCATTTGCCGGTACAAAGTGGTTCTGATCGTATTCTGACTCTGATGAAACGTGCACACACGGCCCTTGAATATAAAAGTATTATCCGCAAACTGCGTAAAGCACGGCCAGAGATCCTAATAAGCTCTGACTTTATCATCGGCTTCCCCGGTGAAACCCAAGATGACTTTGAGAAAACAATGAAACTGATCGCTGATGTCAATTTCGATATGAGCTACAGCTTCATCTATTCTGCCCGTCCGGGAACGCCAGCAGCGGATCTGCCTGATGATGTCAGCGAAGAAGAGAAAAAACAGCGTCTTTATCTACTGCAACAACGCATCAATCAACAAGCTATGGGCTACAGCCGTGCTATGTTGGGTAGTGTACAACGTATTCTGGTTGAAGGAACTTCCCGTAAAAATGTGATGGAACTTTCCGGCCGTACTGAAAACAATCGAGTCGTCAACTTTGAAGGCCAACCTGACATGATTGGTAAATTCGTTGATGTTGAAATTGTTGATGTCTACGCCAACTCACTGCGCGGTAAAGTCATCGGTACAGAAGATCAGATGGATCTTCGTATACACGAATCACCTGAGTCCGTTATAGCCCGTACCCGCAAAGAAGATGAGATCGGGGTCGGCAGTTATCAGCCTTAAATATAGAGATAATTAGTGATTCAACAAACTCATTCACAAGTCGCAACCCAGGAAATTTTCCTCGAACCGGCCGACAATCAACGCCTGATGAGCCTATGCGGCCCGTTTGATGACAATTTGAAGCAGCTTGAGCGCCGGCTGGGCATTGAAATCAGCCGTCGTGACAACCGTTTTAAATTGATGGGCAAACCGTTAAGCGTTAGTGCTGCCACCAATATCCTACGCCATTTATATGTGCAAACGGCCTCTGTCCGTGGTGTTATCCCTGATATCAAACCAGAGCAAATTCATCTGGCGATTACCGAGAGCCGGGTTCTGGAACAAACTGCCGAAAGCATACCTGAGTACGGCAAATCCGTTAATATTCGAACCAAACGTGGCATGGTGAAACCACGCACACCTAATCAGGCACAGTATATTACCAATATTCTTAGCCATGATATTACGTTCGGAGTTGGCCCTGCCGGCACAGGAAAAACTTATTTAGCTGTTGCCGCTGCCGTTGATGCGCTAGAACGTCAGGAAATTCGCCGTATCCTGCTAACCCGCCCGGCAGTAGAGGCGGGCGAAAAGCTGGGTTTCCTGCCTGGCGACCTGAGCCAGAAAGTTGATCCATATTTGCGCCCGCTCTACGACGCCTTGTTTGAAATGCTGGGTTTTGAAAAAGTTGAGAAGCTGATCGAACGAAACGTTATTGAAGTTGCCCCATTAGCTTATATGCGTGGACGAACTCTTAATGACGCGTTTATTATTCTGGATGAGAGCCAGAACACAACCATAGAGCAGATGAAGATGTTCCTGACCCGTATCGGCTTCAACTCCAAAGCGGTTGTCACAGGCGACGTTACACAGATTGACCTGCCTCGTGGACAGAAATCCGGCCTGCACCACGCGATTGAGGTTCTGTCAGGGGTCAGTGAATTGAGTTTTAACTTTTTCCACAGTGATGATGTTGTCCGTCACCCGGTTGTTGCCAAAGTGGTCATCGCTTATGAAGAGTGGGAAGCAACGGAGCAAAAACGTAAGCAGACACTCAGTGAACAACGCAAACAGGAAGCACAATGAGTTCAGTCATACTTGATTTACAAATTGCCTGTGAGAGCTCACAAAGTCTTCCTGAAGAAACCCTGTTCCAGCAATGGCTGGATGGGGTTTTACCCCAATTTCAATCTGAAAGTGAAGTAACAATCCGCATTGTTGATGAGGCAGAAAGCCAAGACTTAAATCTGACTTATCGCGGTAAAGATAAGCCAACAAATGTGTTATCTTTTCCATTTGAAGCACCACCAGAGGTTGATTTACCCCTGCTTGGCGATCTAATTATCTGTCGTCAGGTCGTTGAAAAAGAAGCGGAGGAGCAACAAAAAACCGTAGAAGAGCATTGGGCACATATGGTTGTGCACGGCTGCCTGCATCTGCTGGGCTATGACCATATCGAAGATGATGAAGCAGAAGAAATGGAATCTCTGGAAACAGAAATTATGCAAAAGCTAGGTTATGCTGATCCCTATCTTGCAGAAAAAGAGTAACCACTCTCACCATTTTTATGCTAAAAAATACCGACAACAACTTATTTAATGGGAAATTTTCATTAAAACGCCATGAGCGACGACCATTCTTCAAGTAACGATAACCCTGGCCCTAAGAAAGGTTTTTTTACTCTTCTTCTTAACCAGCTCTTTCACGGTGAGCCAAAAAGCCGTGATGAACTGGTGGAACTGATCCGTGACTCTGAACAAAACGATCTGATTGATCCTGATACCCGCGATATGCTCGAAGGGGTAATGGATATTTCTGATCAACGTGTCCGCGATATCATGATCCCCCGTTCCCAAATCGTTACCTTAAAACGTAATCAAACCCTGGACGAATGTCTGGATGTGATTATCGATTCGGCTCATTCACGTTTCCCTGTGATCAGTGAAGACAAAGATCACATTGAAGGGATTTTAATGGCAAAAGACTTGTTGCCATTTATGCGCACCGATGCCCCACCATTCAGCATAGATAAAGTTCTGCGTCAGGCTGTCGTTGTACCTGAAAGTAAGCGGGTTGACCGCATGCTAAAAGAGTTCCGTTCTCTGCGTTATCATATGGCAATCGTCATTGATGAATTTGGTGGTGTATCGGGTCTGGTCACTATCGAAGATATTCTTGAACTGATCGTCGGTGAAATTGAAGACGAATACGATGAAGAAGAAGATGTCGATATTCGGGCTCTGAGCCGTCATACCTATACGGTGCGAGCGCTCACTCAGATTGAAGACTTTAATGAAGCCTTTGGTACCCAATTCAGCGACGAGGAAGTGGATACTATTGGTGGTCTGGTTATGCAGGCATTCGGTCACTTACCAGCCAGAGGGGAATCTGTTGATATCAACGGTTATCTCTTTAAAGTTGCGATGTCCGATAGCCGGAGAATCATTCAGGTTCATGTTACGATACCGGACGATGCGCCAATGCCTAACCTCGAAGAAGAATAGGATCGGGATGAACAAAGTCTCATTATTAAATTGCCAGCGACTTCGTGCTTTGCTGGCACTATCTTTCGGAGCCAGTGGAACACTGGCTTTTTCACCTTTTGGCTTCTGGCCCGCCGCCATTATCTCCTTATTTGGGCTGCAACTGCTGACTTTAAACAGAACAGTCCGGCAAGCAGCATTTATTGCTTTTTTCTGGGGAATTGGCCTGTTTGGCACGGGTATAAACTGGGTATATGTCAGTATTGCCAATTTTGGTGGCATGCCAACCGCTGTTAATATTCTGCTGGTCATTTTACTTGCTGCCTATCTTTCACTCTATCCTGCTTTATTTGCTGGCTTACTCAACCGTTTTTTCGCAAAAACGAACTGGTTGAGACTCGCAGTGGCAGCACCTGCATTATGGCAACTCACCGAATTCTTGCGTGGCTGGGTTTTGACTGGTTTTCCCTGGTTACAGTTCGGCTACAGCCAATTAGATGGCCCGATGGAAGCCATCGCACCTATCTTAGGTGTTGAAGCCATCACTTTCCTGTTAATGGCTGTCAGCGGGTTATTAGTTCTGGCTGTCACGCACCGAAAAATTGTCGCTGGTATCATCGCTACCGCCATTCTGCTATTACCGTGGCCAATGCGCCATTATCAGTGGTACAACCTACTGCCTGAAAAAGCCGTCAATGTGGCACTGGTTCAAGGGAATATCCCACAATCCCTGAAATGGGACCCAAAAATGCTCAGTGAAACTCTGGACATCTATATGGGTAACAGCCTGCCGTACATCGGCAAAATACCGATAATCATCTGGCCGGAATCTGCAATCCCTTCACTGGAAAGTTACCAACGTAATTTTCTGGCAAAATTGGATATGCTATTACGCAATCAGCACACCAGCCTTATTACCGGTATTGTTGATGAAAGAGCAGTTGACAGCAGCTATAAGACCTATAACAGTTTAATTGTTCTGGGTGATAAAATACCTTATCAATATCCCGCGGCTACCCGCTACGATAAATATCATCTGGTGCCGTTCGGTGAGTTTGTTCCTCTGGAGTCTCTGCTCCGGCCTCTGGCGCCATTCTTCAATTTGCCAATGTCTTCATTCAGCCGTGGTAACTACACTCAACCACAACTTTCTGTTGCCGGATATAATCTGACCGCCGCCATTTGTTATGAAATTATACTTGGTGAGCAAGTTCGTGCTAATTTCAAACCAGATACCGAATTCTTGCTGACTGTTTCCAATGATGCCTGGTTTGGTCGTTCAATCGGCCCCTGGCAGCATTTACAAATGGCACGTATGCGTTCCCTCGAATTAGGGCGCCCATTGTTGCGTGGTACAAATAACGGTATTACAGCAATTATTGGTCCGGATGGGAAAGTGCAGGCAGCACTCCCACAATTTACCCGCAATGTTTTAGAAGCTAAGGTGACCCCCACAACCGGGATGACACCGTATGCACGCTGGGGTAACTGGCCCGTATGGGGAACCACGATATTGTTTACCCTATTTGCACTGATCTATAACCGTCGGCAATATTGATTCAAATACCCATACAAATAAAAGGGAGCGAAATTGAATGGCTCCCTTATATCATGCAAAAACAAATTAACTTTCAATCCATTTTTTCATTCAATTGATAGAAAAAGCACAGGAGTAACAAGTTATGCAAGCAAACCGTCCGCGGCCAGCGGAAGTTTCACCAGAACTTTATAGCGCAGTAGCCAAGGTCGATGAATTAACTTACAAATCAACCCTCGGTAAAGAGCTTATCGAACTCGTCAAGGTAAGAGCCTCCCAAATCAATGGCTGTGCCTTTTGCCTTAATATGCATTCCAAAGCTGCCCGTAAAGCAGGAAGCAACGAGCAAAAACTCTATCTCCTGAGCGCCTGGAAAGAAGCCACTATTTTTACATCACGGGAACGTGCCGCTTTAGGCTGGACAGATGTTTTATCCCGGATTGCCGAAACTGAGGCGAATGACGAACATTACACCCCATTATTGGCTGAATTCGATGAAAAAGAGATTGTCGATTTGACGTTATTAATTGGCCTTATCAATCTCTGGAATCGTCTGGCAATTGGTATGAAATATACTTTGCCCAATCCCACCATTGATCCCTCCTGATACAACCTGGCATGGTTATTCTGTGATAACGCCAAACAACCGTCACTGATAGTTAACCATGCCAATCCTCAATGACTGATGTTACACAAATAACCTGATTAAATGATTTATTGGCATTAATTTTAGCCCTCCTTATTACTTTGGCACGTTAATTGCCCTTATCTCTATGAATGAAAAGGGAAATACCTGTTTCACTAATGAAAACGGGAAAGTGCACTAAAAAAGTGATAATCACACACCTTGATTGTGCAAAATAAGTAGGATTGTTCATTTATAGTGCGAGACAGCTCCCGAAATGGAAATAATTCATTTTCATTCCCTAACCATTTTGTACTATTTTTTAACACTATATATACATATAACAGCAAATGATCCTTGATTAAAAACAAATCACAGAGAGACTTTTGCAAACATAACATCGCAAACGATAACCACATCAAAGGAGTTGTATATGCGAATGCGTAACCTAGTATTAACCATGATGTTACTTGGCGCGGCAGGTGCTGCTCAAGCCGAAGAATTAACAGGGACACTGAAAAAGATAAAAGATGATGGCGTGATCATTGTGGGACACCGTGAATCCTCCGTGCCTTTTTCTTACTACGATAATCAACAAAAAGTCGTCGGCTACTCACAGGATTATTCCAATCTGATTGTTGAAGCCGTGAAGAAGAAACTGGGCATGCCAAATCTGCAAATAAAATTGATACCCGTGACCTCTCAAAATCGTATCCCTCTACTTCAAAATGGGACTTATGATTTCGAATGCGGTTCCACCAGCAATAACCTTGAGCGCCAGAAACAAGCCACTTTCTCTAACAGCATCTTTGTTGTTAATACTCGTTTGCTGACTAAAAAAGATTCCGGCGTAAAAGATTTCCCAGATTTGGTTGGTAAAAACGTCGTTGTCACCTCCGGTACGACTTCTGAAATATTGCTGAATAAACTCAACGATGAGAAAAACATGAAAATGCGCATCATCAGCGCAAAAGATCATGGTGACGCATTCCGTACTTTAGAATCCGGCCGCGCAATAGCCTTTATGATGGATGATGCTCTATTAGCTGGTGAACGCGCAAAAGCGAAAAAACCTAACCAATGGGAGATCGTGGGTAAAGCTCAATCTAAAGAAGCTCACGGTTGTATATTACGCAAAGACGATCTTGAGTTTAAAAAACTGATCGATGAAACCATTATTCAGGCACAAGCCTCCGGCGTGGCAGAGAAATCATTTGATCGCTGGTTCAAACACCCGATTCCTCCCAAGAATCTGAACTTGAACTTTTCTTTGTCTGATGAAATGAAAGCACTATTTAAATCGCCGAATGATAAGGCACTTAACTAAAAATATAATTAAAAAAATGACAATTTGATTGGCACTACTGGGTGCGAGGTGGTCGTTCCCTACCTCGCTTTTTTTTCCCGGCCAATCAAGTGTTTTCAAGGGATCAAGCCATACCCTTGCAGGGAGTATTATTATGTCAATCAATTGGAACTGGGACATCTTTTTGCAAGCTGCCCCTTTCGGCAATACCACTTATCTCGGCTGGTTGATAGCCGGATTTCAAGTCACAATTGCCTTGTCTATCTGCGCCTGGATTATCGCCTTCGTTGTCGGTTCGCTCTTCGGCATCCTACGTACTGTTCCCAATAAAATATTGTCTGGGATAGGTACCTGTTATGTTGAGCTTTTTCGTAACGTACCACTGATTGTTCAGTTTTTCACCTGGTATCTGGTTATGCCTGAGCTGTTGCCGGAAAAAATCAGTATATGGTTTAAAATTGAACTGGATCCTAACATCCAGTTTTTCATTTCTTCCACTATCTGTTTAGGTCTTTTCACCGCTGCTCGTGTATGTGAGCAGGTTCGGGCCGCCATACAATCATTACCACGCGGTCAGAAAGCAGCGGGGTTGGCAATGGGATTAACCCTGCCACAAACCTATCGCTACGTCCTGCTGCCAAATGCTTACCGGGTCATCATTCCACCCATGACATCAGAAATGATGAATCTGGTAAAAAATTCCGCTATCGCCTCCACTATTGGCCTCGTGGATATGGCGGCACAGGCAGGTAAATTACTCGACTATTCAGCACATGCTTATGAATCATTTACTGCGATCACACTGGCCTATGTCGGAATCAATCTGGCGATTATGCTTGCCATGCACTTGCTTGAGAAGAAAGTGCGTTTACCGGGTAATATTGGAGGTCGATAAATGTACGAGTTTGACTGGAGTTCTATTATCCCCAGTATCCCTTTTCTGTTGCAAGGCTTAGTCATTACAGCAAAAATCACCATTATTGCTGTTGTTATCGGTATCCTCTGGGGAACGGCACTGGCCGTCATGCGCCTCTCTTCTGTAAAAGCCCTGAGCTGGTTTGCAACTTTATATGTCAATCTGTTCCGTTCTGTGCCATTGGTTATGGTACTGTTATGGTTCTATCTGATTGTGCCTAGCCTATTGCAGGATGTTCTCGGTATTTCACCCAAAACGGATATTCGTTTAATTTCAGCCATGGTCGCGTTTGCATTTTTCGAAGCGGCTTACTATTCAGAAATTATCCGTGCAGGCATTCAGAGTATTTCCCGCGGGCAATCTTCGGCAGCACTGGCATTGGGGATGACGTCAATGCAAAGCATGAGAATGGTGATTCTGCCTCAGGCATTCCGTGCGATGACCCCGCTGTTACTGACACAGGGTATCGTGCTGTTTCAAGACACCTCACTGGTGTATGTACTCAGTCTGGCGGACTTTTTCCGTACCGCAGCGAATATCGGTGAGCGTGATGGCACTCAGGTTGAAATGATCCTGTTTGCTGGTTTTATTTATTTTATTATTAGTTTTGCCGCATCTATGCTGGTTAACTATTTGAAGAAAAGGACTGTTTGATGATCTCCCTGAAAAATGTATCCAAATGGTATGGCCAATTTCAGGTGCTTGCTAACTGCTCAACTGAAGTTAAAAAAGGTGAAGTCGTTGTGGTCTGTGGCCCATCTGGCTCCGGTAAATCCACCCTGATAAAGACGGTCAATGGTCTGGAATCCATCCAACAGGGTGAAATTCTGGTTAATGACATTAAAGTCAATGACAAAAACACCAATCTGGCGCAGTTACGTTCAAAAGTCGGCATGGTGTTCCAGCACTTTGAGCTGTTCCCACACCTCTCCATCATTGAGAATCTTACTCTGGCTCAAGTTAAAGTGCTTAACCGTGATAAAAAAGCGGCGGAAGAAAAAGGGCTGAAACTACTTAAACGTGTCGGGCTTGCCAGTCAAGCTAACAAATTCCCGTCACAACTTTCTGGAGGTCAGCAACAACGCGTGGCAATCGCCCGTGCACTTTGTATGGACCCTATTGCCATGCTATTCGACGAACCCACTTCCGCACTCGACCCTGAAATGATCAATGAAGTGCTCGACGTCATGGTTAAGCTGGCGGATGAAGGTATGACCATGATGGTTGTTACCCACGAGATGGGTTTTGCCCGTAAAGTAGCCAATCGGGTTATCTTTATGGATGAAGGCAAAATTGTTGAGGACAGCAAGAAAGAAGATTTCTTTGCCAATCCAAAATCAGATCGCGCCAAAGAGTTTTTGGCTAAAATTCTTCACTAGTATTATCTCATTTCCGGTGGTGGCGCCCGTCGCCACCGGATTTTCCCTCAGAACCCCTGTTGCTTGCGTATCAAATCAGATATGCTATGCCAACCTCATATTTCACCAACTAAATGATTGCTACAAGCGTAGCTTTTTACTCACCATAGGATCATCGGTGTCATGCAAGAACAATACCGTCCAGAAGATATAGAGCCGCAAGTTCAGCTTCACTGGCAAGAGAAGCAAACTTTTAAAGTGACAGAAGACAACAGCAAAGAAAAATATTACTGCCTGTCCATGCTACCTTACCCTTCTGGCCGACTACACATGGGTCACGTACGTAACTACACTATTGGTGATGTTATCTCTCGTTACCAGCGTATGCTTGGCAAAAATGTCCTGCAACCTATTGGCTGGGATGCATTCGGCCTGCCCGCAGAAGGCGCGGCGGTAAAAAATAATACCGCACCGGCTCCATGGACTTATGCCAACATTGAATATATGAAAGGCCAGTTGAAAATGCTGGGTTTTGGTTACGATTGGGATCGTGAAGTCACTACCTGTACGCCTGAATATTACCGTTGGGAACAGTGGTTTTTCACCAAACTGTATGAAAAGGGCCTGGTTTATAAAAAAACCTCCGCTGTTAACTGGTGCCCCCACGATCTGACTGTTCTGGCCAATGAACAAGTGGTTGACGGATGCTGCTGGCGTTGTGACACCAAAGTTGAACGTAAAGAGATTCCACAGTGGTTTATCAAAATCACTGATTATGCCGAAGAGTTGCTAAACGATTTGGATACGCTGGAAGAGTGGCCTGAGCAAGTCAAAACCATGCAACGCAACTGGATTGGACGTTCTGAAGGTGTAGAAATTACTTTCGATGTGGCTGACAGTCAGGAGAAACTGACCGTCTATACCACCCGTCCTGATACATTCCTGGGTGCCACTTATGTCGCGATTGCCGCAGGTCATCCTCTGGCAAAACAAGCAATAAAAAATAACCCTGAACTGACTACTTTCATTGATGAATGCCGTAACACCAAAGTTGCTGAAGCCGATATGGCAACAATGGAGAAAAAAGGCATGGCAACCGGCATGTTTGCTATTCATCCATTAACCAAAGAGAAAGTGGCAATCTGGGTTGCAAACTTCGTTTTGATGGAATACGGCACCGGAGCTGTCATGGCAGTTCCTGGTCACGACCAACGCGACTGGGAATTTGCGACAAAATATAACCTGCCAATCAAAGCCGTTATTCTGGACAGTGAAGGCAACGAACCGAATGTTCATGAAGCACCCGTGACAGACAAAAATGTTCTGTTCAACTCTGGAGAATTCAGCGGCCTGAACCACGAAGCTGGTTTCAACGCTATTGCTGATAAATTGGTCAAAATGGGTGTAGGTAAACGTAAAGTCAACTATCGTCTGCGTGACTGGGGAGTTTCCCGTCAGCGTTACTGGGGTGCCCCAATTCCAATGGCAACGCTGGAAGATGGTACCGTTGTTCCGGTTCCAGAAGATCAACTGCCGGTTATTCTGCCGGAAGATGTCACAATGAATGGTATCACCAGCCCGATTAAAGCGGATCCTGAGTGGGCGAAAACCACTATCAACGGTCAGCCAGCGCTGCGTGAGACAGATACCTTCGACACCTTTATGGAATCCTCCTGGTACTACGCTCGTTACACCTGTCCAGAATATGACAAAGGTATGCTTGATCCGGCTGCGGCTAATTACTGGCTGCCAGTTGATCAATATATCGGTGGTATCGAACACGCTATCATGCACCTGATGTATTTCCGTTTCTTCCACAAACTAATGCGTGACGCTGGTATGGTCAATTCTAATGAGCCAGCAAAACGTCTGCTGTGTCAGGGAATGGTTCTGGCCGATGCTTTCTATCATATCGGCAAAAATGGCGAAAAAGTTTGGGTTTCCCCAGTTGATGCCCTTGTTGAACGTGATGATAAAGGTCGTATCATCAAAGCGACAGACAAAGAAGGCCATAAGCTGGTTTATACCGGCATGAGCAAAATGTCTAAATCCAAAAACAACGGTATTGATCCACAATTGATGGTGGAAAAATACGGTGCCGATACCGTCCGACTGTTTATGATGTTTGCTGCTCCACCAGAATTGACTCTGGAATGGCAAGAGTCCAGTGTTGAAGGCGCAAATCGCTTCCTGAAACGTGTATGGCGCCTGGTTTATGAACATAGCAGTAAAGGAGTAACTCAACCGCTGGAGATCACAAATCTGACCGCAGAACAGAAAGATCTGTTCCGTGATCTGCACAAAACCATCGCTAAAGTTACCGATGATGTCGGTCGCCGTCAGGCATTCAACACAGCCATCGCTGCCGTGATGGAATTAATGAATAAACTGACTCGTGCACCACAGGAAACGGAGCAGGATCGCGCTCTGATGCAGGAAGCGCTGTTGGCGGTTGTCCGTATGTTGTCACCCATCACGCCTCACGCTTGTTTTACTATGTGGCAAGCTCTGGGCGGTGAAGGTGATATCGATACGGCTGACTGGCCGCAAGCTGATGAGCAGGCAATGGTTGATGACACCAAACTGGTAGTCATTCAAGTTAACGGTAAAGTACGTGGTCGTGTTACCGTACCGACAGATTCTACTAAAGAATATGTTCATGATATGGCAGCAAAAGAATATGGAGTGGCGAGATACCTTGAAGGCGTCACTATTCGTAAGGTCATCTATGTACCAGGCAAACTGCTGAATCTGGTCGTCGGATAATAAAAGGAGGCAATGTGCGGCATCGTATTTTAACGTTGTTGCTGGGGTTAGCGGTGCTGGTCACCGCTGGCTGCGGTTTTCATCTGCGCGGTACCACTCAGGTACCACCGGAACTCAAAAAGCTGCAATTAACGAGCAGTGATCCATATGGGCCTCTGACCCGTTCTGTTCGCCAACAACTTCGTCTGAATAACGTCACTATCCTTGAAAATGGTAGCGCCGAAATCCCTATTCTGAGGCTAATCGGTTCTTCAGAAAATAAAGATACCGTTTCCGTTTTCCAGGATGGTAAGGCTGCTGAGCGCCAATTGACACTGTATGTCGATGCACAGGTTATTATGCCAAACGGTAGCATCTACCCGCTTCAATCCAGAGTTGACCGCTCTTTCTTCGACAACCCGTTAGAAGCATTGGCAAAAGATGCTGAAAACGAGATGATCAATCAAGAAATGCGCGAACAGGCAGCACGTCAGTTAGTTCGCCAGTTACTGACTGTTCACAGTGCAGAAAAACAGAAAACCAGAGAAAAACAAGCGGAACAGCAAGCTACGCGGGCACAATGATCAAACTCTATCCCGAACAACTGATTTCGCAGCTCAATGAAGGGCTGCGAAACTGTTATCTGATATGGGGCAATGAACCCCTGCTATTACAGGAAAGCCAGGATCATATTCGCAAAACGGCTGAACAACACTCTTTCACTGAACACTTCACTTATACTCTGGATAATCATACCGAATGGGATGAAGTATTTAGTGTTTGCCAGTCATTAAGCCTGTTTGCCAGTCGTCAAACTCTCACTTTATTGCTACCAGAAAATGGCCCTAGCGCAGTAATGGCTGAACAACTGGTAAAACTGGCGGAATTACTTCATCCGGATATGCTGCTGATATTGCGCGGTTTGAAATTGACTAAAGCTCAGGAGAACAGTAGCTGGTTTAAAACATTAGGGAAAAATGGTGTTTACATCAGTTGTCAAACGCCTGAATTGAACCGTCTGCCTCAATGGGTCGCGCAACGGGCCAAAGTCATGAAACTGACTCTGGAAGCGCAAGCCAATCAACTGCTGTGTTACTGCTATGAAGGGAACTTATTAGCGCTGACTCAGGCTCTTGAGCGGCTCTCCCTGCTATATCCAGATGGTAAACTGACCTTACACCGTATTGAAAATGCGGTGAATGACGCGGCTCACTTTACACCTTATCACTGGGTAGACTCTCTATTATCAGGTAAGGCAAAACGAGCCTGGCATATTCTGAAACAGTTACAACAGGAAGATTGTGAGGCCGTTATTCTGTTGCGTACCATACAGCGTGAGCTGCTACTACTACTTACACTGAAACGCCAGAGCACCACAACTCCCATAAAAACGCTGTTAGATCAACATCGGATATGGCAAAACCGCCGCCCGCTACTGACAAATGCATTGCAACGCTTAACTCAGCATGATTTACAGCTAGCAGTCCATTTACTTGTACAGATAGAACTCCGGATTAAACAGGATTATGGGCAATCCGTCTGGTCAGATTTAGAAACAATTTCCATGTTGTTATGTGGGAAAACATTACCTGAGAGCTTTATTAATGCCTCACGCCATTGATTCTATTTGTCCAACACATCCCGTTGTTCAGGCATTATTTGGTGGAACATTTGATCCAATTCATTATGGGCACCTGCATTCGGTTGAAGCTCTGGCACACCAAACTGGCCTAAAGCAAGTGATTCTACTGCCAAATCACGTTCCCCCCCACCGCCCACAGCCAGAAGCCACCGCACAACAACGGCTGGAAATGGTTCGGCTGGCGGTACAGGGCAATCCACTATTCACTGTCGATACCCGTGAACTGGAGCGTACCACCCCGTCGTACACAATAGATACGTTGGAATCATTCCGTCAGGAGTTTGGTGAAAATCAACCACTGGCATTTATAATCGGCCAGGACTCTTTGTTATCACTGCATACTTGGCATCGCTGGCAAGAACTGCTGAATATTTGCCATTTGCTGGTTTGTGCTCGTCCCAGTTATCAAACCCAGCTTTCTACAATCGAAATGCAGCAATGGCTTACGCAACATCAAATCGACAATCCCACTCTACTTAGTAACAAACCTAACGGTTATATCTATCTGGCTAATACACCGCTGTTACGCATCTCAGCAACAGATATCCGGCAACGCCACCAGCAAGGGCTAAGTTGTGATGATTTGCTATCCCCTTCAGTACAAAAGTATATAGATTCACAGGGGTTATATCGCCAATAGCGAAATCTGCCCCGATTAGTCACTTAGTTGGCCTTACCCTTGAGTGACCTGGCATGCTATTATTCCGCACTATTTGATCAATTTTGATAAAAAATAAGGATGAGCCTTTTGCAAGGTAAAGAACTCCAACAGTTTGTTATTGATAAACTTGAAGACTCCAAAGCACAGGATATTATTTCTCTGGATGTTCACGGAAAATCCAGCATTACCGATTGCATGATTATCTGCACAGGAACTTCCAACCGCCATCTGATGTCCGTCGCAGATAATCTGGTTGATGACTGTCGTGCGAACGGTTTGGCTCCACTTGGTGTTGAGGGACAGGGCATATCTGACTGGATTGTCGTAGACCTCGGTGAAGTTATTGTACATGTCATGCAGGAAGAGAGTCGCCGCATGTATGAACTTGAAAAGCTTTGGAGCTGAGTTTGAAGCTGCAATTAGTCGCTGTAGGTACAAAAATGCCGGACTGGATACAGGCCGGCTTTATAGATTATTTGCGCCGTTTTCCAAAAGACATGCCATTTGATCTGATAGAAATTCCGGCGGGGAAGCGAGGTAAAAACGCGGATATTAAACGCATTCTGGAAAAAGAAGGCGAACAAATGCTGGCCGCCGTCGGCAAAGGCAACCGTATTGTTACTCTGGATATTCCTGGTTCGCGTTGGGAAACACCTCAACTAGCGCAACAGCTTGAACATTGGAAACAGGATGGCAGAGATGTCAGTTTGCTGATAGGCGGACCAGAAGGTCTTGCGCCAGCATGTAAAGCCGCCGCAGAACAAAGCTGGTCACTGTCGCCACTGACCTTGCCCCATCCTTTAGTCCGGGTTTTAGTTGCAGAAAGCCTGTACCGGGCATGGAGTATTACCACCAATCATCCCTATCATCGGGAATAATTTGGTTACCAACGGATAAAGCGAATTCTGGCAATGGGATGAAAAATAAACGTACCCCTTTTCGTGATTACACGGCTGAATCAGCCCTGTTTGCCCGCCGCGCATTGGTGGCGTTTATTGTTATCCTGGTACTGACTGGTGTCTTGGTTGCCAATCTTTATCATTTACAAATCACCCGCCACGAAGACTACCAAACCCGCTCAAACGAAAACCGCATTAAACTGGTTCCAATCGCGCCAAGCCGGGGTATTATTTATGACCGTAAAGGCACACCATTGGCGCTTAACCGAACAATTTACCAGTTGGAAATCGTACCTGAAAAGGTAGAAAAACTTGAACAAACGCTCAATGATTTACGGGATGTTATCGATCTGACTGACGAAGACATTGCCAACTTTGAAAAAGAACGTAAGCGTTCACGCCGCTTTACCTCTATTCCACTGAAAGCGTCGCTTGATCATATTCAAGTGGCACGTTTTGCTGTTAACCAGTATCGTTTCCCCGGCCTTGAAATAAAGGGCTACCAACGCCGTTTCTACCCTTATGGTTCAGCGTTGACTCATATCATTGGCTATGTCGCCAAAATTAATGATAAAGATGTAGAACGGTTGGATAAGGAAGGGATTTTACCCAATTATGCAGCTACCCATGATATCGGTAAGCTAGGTATTGAACGCTATTATGAGTCTGTTTTACACGGCAGAACTGGTTATGAAGAAGTCGAAGTCAATAATCGTGGCCGTGTGATACGTCAATTACATGAACAACCGCCACAGGCTGGACAGGATATTTACCTGACTATCGATTTTGAATTGCAGATCTATATTGAGAAACTTCTCACAACCAGCCGTGCCGCAGTCGTTGTCAGTGATCCACGTAACGGGGAAATTCTGGCCTTAGTATCTAACCCAAGTTATGACCCAAACCTGTTCGTAAACGGTATCTCCAATAAGAACTATCAGGAATTATTAAACAACCCTGACCGACCGCTTATTAATCGTGCGACTCAAGGGATCTATCCTCCTGCTTCAACGGTTAAACCTTTCATTACCGTTGCAGCACTCAGCACAAGCGTTATCAATAAAAATACAACTGTTTTTGATCCGGGCTGGTGGCAATTGCCAGGTTCAGAAAAACGCTATCGTGACTGGAAACGCTGGGGACATGGTAGTCTCAATGCATATAGAGCCATTGTGGAATCTGCGGATACTTTCTTCTATCAAGTTGCCTATGATATGGGCATTGATCGTCTGTCTGAGTGGATGACCAAATTTGGTTATGGCGAATACACCGGAATCGACCTGGCTGAAGAACGCTCAGGGATCATGCCGACCCGCGAATGGAAGCAAAAAAAATATAAAAAACCTTGGTATCAAGGAGATACTATTCCTGTAGGTATCGGCCAGGGATACTGGACAGCAACCCCCATTCAAATGGTCAAGGCGCTGACAACCTTAATTAATGACGGTAATGTGAAAACGCCGCATCTGTTACTGGGTAAAAAGTTGAAAGGTGAGATGATCCCTTATCAACAAACAGAAAATGTTCAGATAGGTGATATCCATTCAGGGTACTGGGAACTGGCGAAAAGTGGCATGTATGGTGTTGCTAACCTGCCAAATGGTACCGGTCACAAGAGTTTTACCGGCACACCGTATAAAGCTGCCGCCAAATCAGGAACAGCACAGGTCTATAGTTATGAAACTTACAATGCCAGTAAAATTGCTGAACATTTACGGGATCACAAACTTATGATTGCTTTCGCCCCTTATGAGAATCCGACAGTAGCCCTTTCCATTATTTTAGAGAATGGTGGTGCAGGTCCAACAGTGGGAACCCTTGTCCGCCAAATCCTCGACCATGTACTGTTAGGGGATAACAATACAATATTACCGGATGCTGCCCCTGCACCACCCGGAACAGAAAGTGACTGAATAACACCATGACAGAAAACCAGAAAAAGGTTCCTCTCTGGACCAGATTACATATCGACCCGCCATTGCTGCTGTGCATTCTGGCACTACTGGTATACAGCGCTTTTGTTATGTGGAGCGCCAGCGGTCAAGATATGGGGATGATGGAACGCAGAATCGGCCAAATTGGTGCCGGATTTGTTGTCATGATCATTATGGCGCAGATCCCACCAAGAGTTTATGAGAGCTGGGCACCTTATCTCTATATTGTTTGTGTCATTTTACTGATTTTTGTCGATGCTTTCGGACAGATCAGTAAAGGAGCACAACGTTGGCTCGATCTGGGGATCATCCGTTTCCAGCCTTCTGAAATTGCCAAAATTGCAGTACCACTGATGATTGCCCGTTTTATGAACCGCGATTTATGTCCGCCATCGCTGAAAAATACCACTATCGCTTTAATGCTGATTTTTCTACCCACTTTACTGGTCGCCGCCCAACCAGACTTGGGTACTTCAATTCTGGTCGCGGCTTCCGGTCTATTTGTCCTGTTCCTTGCAGGAATGAGCTGGCGGCTGATTGGTATTGCGGCTCTACTATTAGCCTGCTTTATCCCTATTTTGTGGTTCTTTCTGATGCATGGATACCAGCGTGATCGCGTAATGATGTTACTTGATCCAGAAACTGATCCATTGGGTAAGGGTTACCATATCATTCAATCGAAAATCGCTATTGGCTCCGGTGGCTTATCAGGTAAAGGCTGGTTGTTCGGGACACAATCTCAGTTGGAATTTCTTCCAGAACGCCATACTGACTTCATATTTGCCGTGCTATCGGAAGAGCTTGGTTTGATTGGCGTACTACTGTTATTAACATTATATTTGTTATTAATTATGCGCGGGCTGGTTATCGCAACCAGAGCACAGAATACTTTTGGCCGGGTCATGGTTGGCGGCCTAATGCTAATCTTGTTTGTTTATATCTTCGTAAATATCGGCATGGTGAGCGGTATTCTGCCTGTGGTAGGGGTTCCTTTGCCATTTGTCAGTTATGGCGGTTCAGCATTGATCGTCTTAATGGCCGGTTTCGGCATTATAATGTCGATTCACACACACCGAAAATTATTGTCTAAAAGTTTATAAAGAAGAGGTTTCAATGCGTCAACACTGGCTTATACTCGGCATGATTGTGGCTTCATTATCCGGCTGTACCACTCCTGACGAGCAAAAATCTTCCCCGTTACCAGCAGTACCAACACAGGATGTTTTGGGTGCTGAACCTCATTATGAGCCTTATCACCCCAGCGCTAATAATGATTATCAGATGAATGGACATACTTATCATATTGTTCAAGACCCATCTCAATTCAGTGAAACGGGTTATGCCAGTTGGTATGGCGCAGAATCCAATGGCAAAATGACAGCGATTGGTGAACGTTTCAATCCTTATGCTCTGACAGCAGCCCACCCCACCCTACCAATTCCAAGCTATGTCCGCGTGACCAACTTGAGTAATGGCCGTATGATGGTTGTCAGAATCAATGACCGTGGTCCTTATAAACAGGGGAGGATTATCGATCTGTCAAAAGCTTCTGCTGAACGCCTGAACCTGACTCAAAGTACCAAAGTTAAGATTGATTTTATTCAAGTTGCCCAAGATGGCTCTTTATCTGGTCCCGGTACTGTCGGCAGCAAGATAGTTAAGCAGAGTTATGCGCTACCCAGCAGGCCTGTTCTAACAACAGGGCCACTAGGAACACCCACAATGGAGCATGTTCCGGATCAAACGGGCAACCAGCCCTTGGCAAATCAATCGGTGGAGCAAACGCAACCGTTGACTGTACAGTCGGAAGTCACTGGGCAACTACCCGCAATGAAGTTACAACCGCCTAAACCTGTGACAAATAGTACGTCAACAACCGCTGCCCCAACCTCTACGAAAAATGGTTTTATGGTTCAGGTTGGTGCTGTTAGCAGTGAACAACGGGCAAAAGAGTGGCAACATACCCTGGAACAACGCTTTAATGTTCAAGGACGAATAACCCAATATAGCAACGTTTATCGTGTACAATTGGGGCCATTCAACAATCGCCAGCAAGCTACCGATTTACAACAGAAGCTGGCTGATCAAATACAGCAATCCTCCTTTATCGTCAGCCCTTAATTGTTCGCTTGCTGATATCTGGCTTTAACGCAGATATCAGCAAGCGAGGTAAAAAAATGTAAACCTGCTGCCTGTTAAAATTTGCCAATGTCAGTATTTTTTTTCATTTGCTATGATGTGGCTCGATATCAACCTTTTCTCACGGATGTTGTCCAACCGATCATGAAATATACAACCACTTCTCGTTTTATAAAAAGTGTCACCCTGGGTATTGCGCTGGCAATCAGTGCTTCTGCCTTTGCCGATGGGAACGATGTAAACCTGAAAACGATGATCCCAGGCGTGCCTCAGATTGATGCTGAAGCTTATATTCTTATCGACTATAACTCAGGCAAAGTTCTGGCTGAAATGAATGCAGATGCACATCGTGACCCTGCCAGCTTGACAAAAATGATGACCAGTTACGTTATTGGCCAGACAATCAAATCAGGCAAAATCGGCCCAAATGATATGGTCACTGTTGGCACTGATGCATGGGCAACAGGTAATCCGGTATTTAAAGGCTCCTCCCTGATGTTCCTCAAACCAGGAGATCAGGTCTCGGTTTCTATGTTATCTCGCGGTATAAACCTGCAATCCGGTAACGATGCCTGTGTTGCAATGGCGGATTATGTTGCCGGCAGTCAAGAGTCTTTCGTTAATCTAATGAACGGCTATGTAAAATCCCTTGGCTTACAGAATACACATTTTAAAACTGTTCATGGTCTGGATGCGGAAGGCCAATACAGCTCTGCCCGTGATATGGCGTTAATTGGTCAGGCCCTGATCCGCGATGTTCCTGAAGAGTATGCTATCTATAAAGAGAAAGAATTTACCTATAATAATATCCGTCAAACAAACCGAAACGGCTTATTGTGGGATAAGAGCCTGAATGTAGATGGTATAAAAACCGGACACACGAATGCCGCAGGCTATAATCTGGTCGCATCTGCAACGGAAGGCGATATGCGTCTGATTTCTGCGGTATTAGGCGGCCATACTTATAAGGGCCGTGAAACGGAGAGCAAGAAACTGCTGACTTGGGGGTTCCGTTTTTTTGAAACCGTCGCGCCATTAAAAGCCGGCAAAGAATTCGCTTCTGAGCCGGTTTGGTTCGGAGACAACGATAGGGTTCAGCTAGGCGTTGATAAAGATGTTTATCTGACTATTCCCCGTGGACGTCTGAAAGATTTGAAAGCCAGCTATGTCATGAATAATACTGAATTACACGCACCGTTAGCGAAAAGTCAGGTCGTCGGCACCATCAATTTTCAACTTGATGGCAAGACTGTCGAACAGCGCTCATTAGTCGTCATGAACGAAGTGAAAGAAGGCAGCATCTTCAGCCGCTTTATCGATTATATCAAGCTGCTATTTCATCATTGGTTTGGCTAATCCCTGAGATAGTTAAACTACAAAAAAACATAACCCACTAAAGCGAGCCGGCTACACAGCCTGACCGCAATAAAAATCCCCGCGATTTAAGGCGGGGAAGATATCTAATTTTACAGAAGAAAACTAACCGTACATATTGCGGAAAACAAAACAGGAGCGCCCATGAAAACGAAATTAAATGAACTGCTTGAGTTCCCTTGTTCATTCACTTACAAAGTGATGGGCCTGGCTGAGCCTGAGTTAGTCAATCAGGTCGTTGAAGTGGTTCAGCGCCATGCGCCGGGCGATTACTCTCCACAAGTGAAGCCAAGCAGCAAAGGCAACTACCACTCAGTATCCATTACTATTAATGCAACTCATATTGAACAGGTAGAAACTCTGTATGAAGAGTTAGGTAACCTTGAACTGGTACGGGTAGTGTTGTAATACAAACCAGAAAAATCCCCTGTAATTTCACGGGGGATCCTTTATCTATCAGAAACACCACAGTTTCAAGTGGACTAAACTGGTGAGAATCTCTTCTGAGGGTTATACTGACCAAATCTTATAGCTATCAAATGATGTTTCAATTGCAACATAAAACGATCTTCTTACGCCAATTAGGAATACAACCCTACGAGCCGATTTCTGATGCAATGCACTTGTTTACTGAGCAGCGAGATACTGATACATCCGATGAAATCTGGCTGGTACAACATACAAAAGTATTTACTCAGGGGCAGGCAGGTAAGTCTGAACATCTGCTATCTCTCGGTGATATCCCGGTTATTCAATCCGATCGCGGTGGACAAGTCACTTATCATGGTCCCGGCCAGCAGGTCATGTATATCATGATTGACATCAAACGCGCCAAAATTGGTGTACGGCAACTGGTTACAGCAATAGAGGATACCGTGGTTAAAACACTCGCTCACTTTGATGTACAAGCTTATGCCCGTCCGGATGCTCCAGGTGTTTATGTCGAGGAAGCTAAAATCTGCTCTCTAGGATTACGAATACGTAAAGGCTGCTCTTTCCATGGGCTGGCACTTAATATCGCCATGGATTTAGAACCATTTCTGCGTATTAATCCCTGTGGCTATGCCGGTATGAGAATGATTCAACTCAGTGATTTAGTTCCCGGAATTACTGTTGAGCAGGTACAACCTATTTTGGTAGAAGAATTCTGCCAACAGTTAGGATTTAAACTGAATAGTTAAAGATGTTATAATTTTTTAATATTTTTCAAAAATTTTTTAATGGATTTATCATGCAATAGGCTGAATGATAAGTCTCAACCTGATGAATTTAACACTGGAACCAGCACGATTATGAGTAAACCAATTCAGATGGAACGCGGAGTTAAGTACCGTGACGCAGACAAAATGGCGCTGATCCCTGTCAAAACAGTGATTACCGAACGTACAGAAATCTTGCGTAAACCTGAGTGGATGAAAATCAAACTTCCTGCGGATTCCAGCCGCATTCAGGGTATCAAATCGGCCATGCGCAAAAATGGTCTGCATTCCGTCTGTGAAGAAGCTTCCTGCCCTAACCTGGCTGAATGTTTTAACCACGGTACAGCAACTTTTATGATCCTTGGCGCAATCTGTACCCGCCGTTGTCCTTTTTGTGATGTAGCCCACGGCCGCCCAATGGCGCCCGATACCAACGAACCGGTAAAACTGGCACAAACCATCAAAGATATGGCACTGCGCTATGTCGTCATCACCTCCGTTGACCGTGATGACCTGCGTGACGGCGGCGCTCAACACTTTGCTGACTGCATTTCTGCTATTCGTGAAAAAAATCCATCCATTAAAATTGAAACTTTGGTTCCTGATTTTCGTGGACGTATGGATCGTGCACTTGAAATATTGACAGCGACACCCCCTGACGTATTTAACCATAACTTGGAAAACGTACCACGGGTTTACCGTCAGGTACGCCCTGGCGCAAATTATGAATGGTCACTGAAATTGCTCGAAAAGTTCAAAGAAGCCCATCCCGATATTCCGACCAAATCTGGCCTGATGGTAGGTCTTGGTGAGACCAACGAAGAAATTCTTGATGTTATGCGTGATTTACGCCGCCATGGTGTCACCATGCTAACTCTGGGCCAATATTTACAACCCAGCCGCCATCATTTACCGGTACAACGCTACGTTAGCCCACAGGAATTTGATGAAATGAAAGAAGAAGCTCTGGCTATGGGATTCACCCACGCTGCCTGTGGACCATTTGTTCGTTCTTCTTATCACGCTGATTTGCAAGCCAGAGGTGAAGAAGTCAAATAATCATGAGATTTACTATGATTAATATTATGTTGGCTGTATTTATTGGTGGTGGCTTAGGCAGTGTATTACGCTGGTTTATCAGCCTCCACCTTAATAGTATTTCTACTAACATCGCGGTTGGTACCCTTACCGTTAACTGTATCGGTGCATTGATCATCGGGCTAGGGTTAGCCTATTTTAATAAATCCATCCATCTTGATCCGGTCTGGAAACTCATGCTAACCACCGGTTTTTGCGGAGGTTTAACAACCTTTTCCACGTTTTCTGTAGAAGTCGCCTATTTGTTACTGGATGGAAAACTAGGATGGGCATTGGGAACAGTTTTGCTTAATCTTTTCGGCTCACTACTGATGACAATTTTAGCTTTCGCATTGATGAACGAGCTTTAAATTTAAAATTACACACACATCACAAAAATCAAAAAAAACCCGTTGTATCAACGGGTTTTTCAAAATACGGAGTTAAAATCAGATAGCGACAACGTTTACAGCAGATGGACCTTTAGCGCCGTCAGTGATTTCAAACTCTACCTTTTGACCTTCTGCCAGAGTTTTAAATCCGTTGCTCTGAATAGCAGAGAAATGCACAAATACGTCTTTGCTACCATCTTCTGGAGTGATAAACCCGAATCCTTTGGATTCATTAAACCACTTAACGTTACCTTTAATTTTTGACATCAAACTTACCTTTAACGTGAAAATAAGACACAAAACCTGTGTCATATACAGTACAGCAAATAAATTGGTTGATTGTCTATAACCAAGATCACGAAAAGCATAATAAAATACAATAGATCTTATCTTTTATTTAGTTTTGCTGCCAAATAATGCACATATGTAAATATTCTATCACCTTCCCTGGTCTTTTATCAGGCAATTTATTAAACAAACAAACTATTATGCTTTTTCATGTTCCAGTAACCAGCTTTTAATATTCAGGCCACCAGTATATCCCACCAATTTACCATCATGTCCAATAACACGATGGCAAGGTACAATTAATGAGATAGGATTACGAGAATTAGCCATTCCTACAGCACGACAATAATTGACTGAACCTAGTGCCAATGATAGCTGCTTATAACTCCGCACTTCGCCAAACGGGATCTTACATAACTGCGACCATACACGCTGCTGGAATTCAGTTCCTGCCGGATTGAGTGGAACAGCAAACCCGGTACGTTTACCCGTGAAATACCCCCGTAGCTCCTTCACGCACTGTTTAGTGATATCATTTTTCACTTCAAGCGCTGTTTTTTCATCAACAAAATACAGACTGGTTACTCCCTTATCATCCGCAGCGATATGAACATACGGTTTCGGGAATCCTTTAGGTGTATCAAAATACTGATGATACATAGCCACCTCCTCCATTGAAAAAATATCAATTATTATAGGGATTAGAGTAAATCGTCTTTTTAATAAATTGCAATGATGAATTCAGTTGCTCCCTTACCACCGACTAGAAAACTTAAATTTCCCCAATAGGGGAAAAGTCTCCCGGACAATAGAGAATAAACAACACCGTAATTTTGATGACAGTCACTCAATGTAAAATTAACACTATATATAGTATGGTTGAAATAAGATTTCACCACATATAGTATAAATCAAGTTGTAGCCTTTCGGGAAACGGTTACCTGTGAACCAAATTTCGTCATTACACACCCACAAACTGAATAAGGAGTCATTAATGAGCATTACTATTTATAGCAAACCTGACTGCGTACAATGCGACGCAACCTATCAGGCTCTAAACCAAAGAAATATTCCTTATCAGATTATTGATTTAACCGAAAACCAACAAGCTTTAGCGGCTGTCCACACTATGGGTTACCAGCAAGTTCCCGTCGTAGTCGCAGGTACACAGCATTGGTCAGGGTTCCGCCCTGATAAAATCAATACGTTATCTGAGAATTTGTAGGTTTATTATGAACATGAATCCGCTGGTCTACTTCTCCAGTTCATCCGGAAATAGCTACAGATTTGTCCAGAAGCTAAAGATGCCAGCTCTTCGTATTCCGATAAACCAATCAGGTAATCTGCTCAATGTAACTTCACCTTACATTTTACTAATACCAAGTTATGGTGGTGGAAGTGCTAAAGGCGCGGTTCCACCACAAGTGATCCAGTTTCTAAATGTTGCCAAAAACCGGGCGCTGATTCGGGGAGTCATCGCCGCCGGGAATACAAACTTTGGCGAAGCTTACGGTATCGCCGGACGGATAATTTCAGAAAAATGTCGGATACCACTCCTATACCGTTTTGAACTATTGGGTACTGAAGAAGATGTACATCAAGTACGCCAGGGTATCCAAAGATTCTGGCAACATTATTCACCAGAGAATATGCAACCATGACTTTCCAAATTAACGAGCGGCAGGATTATCATGCTCTCAATGCCATGCTCAATCTGTACGATAATGAAGGACATATTCAGTTTGATAAAGACAAACTGGCCATTCATCGCTATTTCCACCAACATGTAAATCAGAACACGGTCTTTTTTCATGATCTGAAAGAAAAACTCGATTTCCTTCAGCAAAAGGGATATTACGAAACTGAAGTACTAAAACAATACGATTTTACTTTTGTTAAAAAGCTTTTTCAGCAAGCTTATAGCAAAAAATTCCGCTTTCAAACTTTTTTGGGCGCATTTAAATATTACACCAGCTATACACTGAAAACCTTCGATAATAAACGCTACCTGGAACGCTATGAAGATCGGGTATGCATGGTAGCACTGACCTTAGCTCAAGGCGATCAGGTATTGGCTGACCGTTTGGTCGATGAAATTATCAGTGGCCGTTTTCAACCAGCAACACCAACTTTCCTTAATTGTGGTAAGAAGCAGCGTGGAGAACTGGTTTCCTGTTTCCTGCTGCGAATTGAGGATAATATGGAATCCATCGGGCGTTCAATCAATTCAGCATTACAGCTTTCAAAACGTGGCGGCGGTGTCGCCTGCTTACTAAGTAATCTGCGGGAAACCGGTGCACCAATAAAAATGATTGAAAATCAGTCATCAGGTGTCGTTCCAGTAATGAAAATGCTGGAAGATGCATTTTCATATGCCAATCAACTCGGTGCACGCCAGGGTGCAGGTGCCGTTTATCTCCATGCCCATCACCCTGATATTCTTCATTTTCTGGATACAAAACGGGAAAATGCCGACGAAAAGATCCGTATAAAAACACTCTCCATTGGCGTCGTCATTCCTGATATCACTTTTAAATTGGCTAAACACAATGAAGAAATGTATCTATTCTCACCTTATGATATTCAGCGGGTTTATGGCGTGCCAATGTCTGAAATTAGCATTACAGAAAAATATGCTGAGATGGTAAATAACAAAAAAATTCGCAAATCAAAAATCAATGCCCGTGAATTCTTCCTGACATTAGCTGAGATCCAATTCGAATCCGGTTATCCTTATATTATGTATGAAGACACCGTGAATCATGCAAACCCAATTAAAGGTCGGATCAATATGAGTAATTTATGTTCCGAAATTTTACAGGTTAACAGTGCCAGTGAATATGAAGATGATTTAAATTACCTCCACATCGGGAAAGATATTAGTTGTAATCTGGGATCGATGAACATCGCTCATACAATGGATTCACCTGATTTTGCCCTTTCTATTGAAACAGCTGTTCGCGCCTTAACTGCCGTATCAGATATGAGCCATATCGGTTCAGTTCCTTCTATCGAGAAAGGAAATCAGGATTCTCATGCAATTGGTTTAGGTCAAATGAATCTTCACGGCTATTTGGCAAGGGAAAGCATTCATTATGGTTCTGAAGAGGGAATTGATTTCACAAACATCTATTTTTATATCGTCACTTATCATGCTTTGCGTACTTCAAATCAGATTGCAATTGAGCGAAATAGCTACTTTAAAAGTTTTAAAAATTCCCGTTATGCCAGTGGTGAATTTTTCAATAAATATACGGAAAGATCATGGCAACCTCAGACAAAAAAAGTCCGTCAACTATTTGAACAAGCAGGAATAACTATTCCCAGACAACAAGACTGGCTTGAATTAAAAACCTCAGTGATGGCTCATGGTATTTACAATCAGAATCTTCAGGCTGTTCCTCCCACTGGTTCTATTTCATATATCAACAATTCAACCTCAAGTATTCACCCGATTGTATCCCGTATTGAGATCCGTAAAGATGGCAAAACAGGAAGAGTATATTACCCTGCTCCATTTATGACCAATAATAATCTTGAATATTACAAAGATGCTTATGAAATAGGGCCGGAAAAGATTATTGATACTTATGCCGCAGCGACTCAACATGTTGATCAAGGATTATCACTGACACTTTTCTTTAAAGATGATGCCACTACCCGTGACATTAACAAAGCCCAAATTTATGCCTGGCGTAAAGGGATCAAAACACTTTATTACATTCGTCTGAGACAAACCGCTTTAGAAGGTACAGAAATACAAGGCTGTGTTTCATGTTCACTGTAAAATTAATGCTGGAAATTTATTATGATTAGTCATCCTATATGTGCAATTAACTGGAACCGAATTGAAGACGACAAAGATCTGGAAGTATGGAACCGGCTGACAACTAACTTTTGGCTACCGGAAAAAATTCCGTTATCTAATGATATTCCTTCATGGAATACACTGACAGCAGAAGAGAAAAAACTGACTATCCGGGTATTTACCGGGTTGACCCTATTGGATACCATCCAGAACACAGTCGGCGCTCCGGCATTGATGAAAGATGCACTGACACCTCACGAAGAAGCGGTTATGTCCAATATTAGTTTTATGGAAGCCGTTCACGCACGCTCTTACAGTTCCATCTTTTCAACATTATGCCTAACTACTGATGTAGATGACGCCTATCACTGGAGTGAAAAGAGTTTTTTATTACAGAATAAAGCTAAAATTATCTTAAATTATTATTGTGATAATCATCCATTAAAGAAAAAGGTCGCCAGTGTTTTTCTGGAATCATTTTTATTTTATTCAGGCTTCTATTTACCGATGTATTGGTCAAGTCGGGGAAAATTAACAAATACAGCCGATTTAATCCGACTTATTATCCGGGATGAAGCTATTCACGGTTATTATATTGGATATAAATTCCAAAAATCATTGGATAAATACGCTGAACCAGAGAAAAAAGAAATTAAAAACTTTGCCTTTTCATTATTATTAGATTTATACGAAAATGAAGTGAAATATACAGAAGAACTTTATGGTATTATTGGCTGGACTGAAGATGTCAAAAAATTCTTACATTATAATGCCAATAAAGCATTAATGAATCTCGGATATGAAGCCCTATTTCCCTCAGAAACGACGAATGTCAGCCCGGCAATACTCTCCGCGTTATCACCTGGAGCAAATGAAAACCATGATTTCTTTTCTGGTTCAGGCTCATCGTATGTTATTGGTAAAGTAATTAACACAGAGGATGAAGATTGGGATTTCTGAAGAAAATGATTTTATTTTATATAGAATATTTCGAACGTCAGATAACCATAGTACGATAATATTCAAAAACAATATCATTAAGCCTATTTTTTAAACGATAAAATGCCATAAAATCCTTATATTCTTTATGGTATTTTTACAGTTGCAACGATTCCTGTGAACATTTTTTGCCAGAAACAACCATTCCCCTCATCTCAAACGACAAAAAACATTAATAAGTCTAATTAATTGTAAATTAAATTTTATTCTAATCAGATATAATCAACATTATAAATTAATAACCAATTCCATGTAAAATACAATTGCCGAATTATTACTTATACGTTGCAAAAATATATTAATAACAATAACATAGAAATAAATTATCCTTTCAGCAATAGAAGCAATTCATAGAAAATAATTTGCTAATAATAACGAAATAACGCCAAATATATTTACTCCAATCAATTTAATATCACTATTTTTTACATTAATTAACATTAACATAGGGTTGTCAGGCTCTCTCAGTATGTTAGGGTATATATCTTCAAAGAATCATGCAGAGATGAATAATGCATAAAACCATTAAATAACCATTGAAAGGAAAGTAACTATTTCATGGCAATTAAACTCGAAGTTAAAAACCTCTATAAAATATTTGGCAACCATCCAGAGTATGCATTCAAATTACTGAATTCTGGCTTGAATAAAGATCAGATATTTGAAAAGACAGGTCTGACTGTTGGTATACAAAATGCCAATCTGGCCATTGAAGAAGGCGAAATATTTGTCATCATGGGATTATCAGGCTCCGGAAAATCCACCATGGTACGCCTTCTCAATCGTCTGATAAAACCGACTCGCGGTCAGGTATTAATTGATGGTGAAGATATTTCTGAGATTTCAGAAACAGCATTAAGAGAAGTTCGCCGTAACAAAATCAGCATGGTTTTCCAATCATTCGCCCTAATGCCGCATTTGAACGTGATGGAAAATACGGCTTTTGGCATGGAACTTGCCGGGATACCCAAACCAGAACGCCATAAAAAAGCGTTGGATGCACTGAAACAGGTAAATCTGGAAAATTATGCACAATCCTACCCTGATGAACTTTCAGGCGGGATGCGCCAACGTATCGGGCTTGCCAGGGCACTAGCTAATAACCCGGATATTTTGCTGATGGATGAAGCATTTTCTGCCCTTGACCCGTTAATTCGTACAGAAATGCAGGACGAGTTACTCAGTCTGCAAGGTAATCAACCACGAACTATTGTCTTTATCTCTCATGACTTGGATGAGGCAATGCGTATCGGGGATCGAATTGCCATTATGCAAGGCGGTGTTGTTGTACAAGTCGGGACACCTGATGAAATCCTGAACAATCCGGCAAATGACTATGTGAAAACCTTTTTCCGCGGCGTAGATATCAGCCATGTATTCAGTGCCAAAGATGTCGCTCGCCGCCGCCCAGACTCTCTTCTTCATGTTGCGCCAGGTTTTGGTCCTCTTTCCGCATTGAAGGTCCTGGATGATGAGAACAGGAATTATGGTTATCTGATCGAACGTGGACAAAAGTTTGCTGGTGTGGTTTCCGTAAATTCATTGGAAAAAACATTACGGGAAAAAAAACCGATCGAACACGCCATACTGACAGAGCCAACCGCTGTTGCCGCGGATATGCCTCTCAATGAACTGATTTCTGTTGTAGCACAATCACCTTGTGCGGTTCCGGTTGTTGGGGATAACGACAAATACATCGGCGTTATTTCCAAAGGGATGCTGTTACAGGCTTTAGATAAGGAGGCGCCAAATGGGTAATCAAAACAAACATCAAACTCACTCTGCACAGGATACGAGGGATCTCCATCCCTCCTCGGCTGAGAGCATAGACCCCTGGAGTAGCGAAGCCAGTGTTGATAATTCAGCTGGTTCTGACTGGCTGGATGCACCAACAACAACCGTACAGCCTGAACATTTCAATATCATGGATCCATTCCAACACCCCCTTATACCCTTAGACTCATGGGTCACCCATGCTATTGACTGGGTTGTACTGAATTTTCGCCCGGCATTTCAGGGAATGCGTGTCCCAATTGATTTTGTTCTCAGCAATTTTGAGCAATTTCTAACCTCAATGCCCGCCCCCGTTGCAATCCTGTTTTTTGCTCTGATTGCCTGGCAGTTATCAGGCCTTGGTATGGGGATTGCCTCACTTGTTTCACTGACAATTATTGGTACAATCGGGGCATGGTCTGAAGCTATGGTCACTCTGGCATTGGCTCTGACATCTCTGCTGTTTTGTATCATCATTGGCTTACCACTGGGTATCTGGTTGGCACGCAGTGGAAGGGCCGCCAAAATCATCCGGCCTCTGCTTGATGCTATGCAAACCACGCCGGCGTTTGTCTATCTGGTGCCGATAGTCATGCTATTTGGTATCGGTAACGTACCTGGAGTTATCGTCACCATTATCTTCGCCTTACCCCCAATTGTCCGTCTGACAATTTTGGGTATCAAACAGGTTCCGCCAGATCTGATAGAAGCAGCCGAATCTTTTGGTGCCAGCCCTCGCCAAATGCTGTTTAAAGTTCAGTTACCGCTGGCTATGCCGACAATTATGGCCGGTATAAACCAAACTCTGATGCTCGCGCTGTCAATGGTTGTTATCGCCTCAATGATTGCCGTCGGTGGTTTAGGTCAAATGGTTCTGCGGGGTATTGGTCGTCTTGATATGGGCCTTGCCGCGGTAGGTGGAGTCGGGATCGTTATTCTCGCGATTCTCCTTGACCGTCTGACACAATCTCTTGGCCGCGACAGCCGTACCAAAGGAGGAAATCATTGGTATACCTCCGGGCCAATTGGGTTAGTTACCCATTTATTCAGCAAAAAAGCATAGCCTTGCAAAGGCATATATCAAACCGCAAATTTTTAATAAAAAATTATGATGACGACTACAGGAGGAAAAACTATGCGCAAAATAGTTATCTGGGCTATAACCTTGTCATCACTGATAAGCTCTCAATCATTCGCTGTCGAGTTACCGGGTAAAGGTATCAGTGTACAGCCAGTACAAAGCACCATTACCGAAGAAACATTTCAGACTCTTATCGTTAATAAGGCACTGGAAAAACTTGGCTATGATGTCAAACCAATCAAGGAAGTAGACTACAATGTTGCCTACTCCTCTATCGCTTCCGGTGATGCAACCTTTATGGCGGTAAGCTGGGAACCGCTGCACAATACCCAATATCAAGCAGCAGGGGGGGATGCCAAATTTTACCGTGTTGGTAATTACGTAGAAAATGCAGCTCAAGGTTATTTGATCGACAAAAAAACAGCGGAAAAATACCACATCACGAATATTGCCCAACTGAAAGATCCGAAAATAGCCAAATTATTTGATACCAACGGTAATGGTAAAGCTGATCTTACCGGCTGTAACCCAGGATGGGGCTGTGAAGCCGCGATTAACCATCACCTTAAAGCTTATGACTTGAACAATAGTGTTGAACATAATCAAGGAAATTATGCCGCCATGATGGCGGATACCATTACTCGCTATAAAGAAGGTAAACCCATCTTATATTACACATGGACACCTTACTGGATCAGTGATGTGCTGAAACCAGGCAGAGATGTTGTCTGGCTACAAGTGCCTTTCTCGGCTATGCCTGACGGTGAAAAAATAGATACCAAACTACCAAACGGCGCTAATTACGGTTTCCCGCCAAGTATTATGCATATTGCCGCCAATAGAGAATGGGCAGAAGATAACCCAGCAGCAGCTAAGTTGTTTTCTATTATGAAAATACCGCTTGCTGATATTAACGCCCAAAACCTGCGGATGCATAATGGTGAAGCATCGCAAGCAGATATCAAACGCCACGCAAACAATTGGCTCAAAGCTCACCAAAAATTATTTGATAACTGGATTGAAACTGCCGCGAAAACCGCCAGAAATAATTAACATTCTGAATACCACAGTGAATTGGCCTATACCAATTCACTATTTTTTATGTCTATTTTCCCTTACACCAAATTGGACTATTTAATCAATGTTTGCAGGTTTATTTCTACCAGCCACTCGTAAAAACTCACTACAATGCACTCAGTTTTAGTGAGTTGTCCACGCCTTCTAACCTGCCGTTCGAGCATCAAGGAAACACATTTATGGAAGAAAATATTTCCCGTACACCGTTAAGCCCTGGGTTGATTGCTTTGATAGCAATTGCCACAGGTTTGGTTGTTGCCAGTAACTACTATGCACAACCGTTGCTTGATACTATCGCGTTACAATTTAACCTGACTGTCAGCGAAGCGGGCTTTATTGTGACCACAGCTCAGTTGAGCTACGCCGTTGGCCTGATATTCCTTGTACCATTAGGTGATATGTTTGAACGACGCAGCCTGATTGTCTCAATGACCATGTTAGCCGCTGTTGGATTGCTGATTACCGCTATGTCGCAGAATATCTGGCAAATGTTGCTGGGAACTGCACTAACAGGTTTATTTTCAGTTGTTGCCCAAGTACTGGTCCCTCTGGCGGCAACACTCGCTCTTCCCCATCAACGAGGAAAAGCCGTTGGTATAATTATGGGTGGATTGCTACTTGGAATATTACTGGCAAGGACCCTCTCTGGAGCAATGACTACGCTTGGTGGCTGGCGAACTATTTTTTGGGTTGCCAGCGTCTCACTGGTGATTCTCTCCCTGACATTATGGCGCTGTCTACCTTGTTACAGACAAGTAACCACTCTCAATTACGTCCAATTACTTGGCTCTATCGTAAAACTCATCGCCACAACACCCCTTCTAAGAGTACGTGCCATATTGGGGGCACTGACATTTGCCAATTTCAGCCTTCTATGGACATCAATGGCATTCCTGCTCTCAGCACCTCCTTTTAACTACTCCGAAGGGGTAATCGGTTTATTTGGGTTAGTCGGCGCCGCAGGAGCACTGATGGCAACTAAAACCGGGCAACTAGTTGATAAAGGAAAAGGTTCTCTGACCACCAGCATTTCTCTGGTGCTACTACTTATTTCATGGATACCGATTGGCTTCGCCAAAGAATCATTAATCGGCTTTCTGATTGGTATTCTGCTCCTCGATACTGCGGTTCAGGGTGTTCACGTTACCAATCAAAGTACGATCTACCGTATCATGCCAGAAGCCAGAAACCGACTCACCTCTGCTTACATGACCAGCTATTTTATTGGTGGCGCTCTTGGCTCTCTCGTCTCAAGTTATGCTTATAAACATTCGGGTTGGTATGGCGTTGCCGCCGCCGGAATGACCATTTGTATAATCAGCCTGATCGTATGGTTTTTAGGCAAAAAGCATGAGCCAAAAACGTTGTAAGAAACCAGTTATGGTAAAAGGATATCTAAATAAAAACATTTATGAAACATTTAGTAAGGATAATATTTTCTATTTGATTCCCTTTTGTTAATGTTACACAACATTTATATAACCGGATATATTGTATGCCTGTTCCTGACGCATCAACGTCTTCATCCAGTAAAAAATCCTCCTTTACTGAAGGAATAATGGATAGTTTACCCATCGTTATCGGGTACATTCCCGTTGCTTTTGCTTTTGGTCTTAGCGCGGTCAAACTTGGCTTCAACCCAATAGAAGCCATTTTCTTTTCATGCATCATTTACGCCGGTGCAAGCCAATTCGTTATCACGGCTTTACTGAGCGCGGGCATGTCATTATGGATTTCTGCCCTGACAGTACTGGCAATGGATATTCGCCATATCCTTTATGGTCCCTCTTTAAGACATCGTATCAAAGATAAACTAACGGGGAAAAAAACCCTTATCTGGGCTTTTGGCCTGACAGATGAAGTTTTTGCCGCAGCCACCGCAAAACTGATTAAGAACCAACGTAGTTGGAGTGAAAACTGGATGGTTACTATTGCGAGTTGTTCCTGGCTTGCCTGGGTTTTTGGCACAGCAGCCGGCGCATTTCTTGGCAACGGTTATCTGGAATCCTACCCTGCGATAGAAGCTGCCATGACTTTCATGTTACCGGCATTATTTCTCAGTTTTCTGCTTGCATCTTGCAGAAAACAAAACAGTTATTGTGTTGCAGCAGCACTGATTGGGGCACTGTTGGGAATTACTCTTTTCTCAATCCCTGTTGCCATTCTGGCAGGTATTGTCGGTGGTTGTATCGCAGCATTGTTACAACCACGAAACAGTTGCAATGACACTTATGAACAAAAGGAAACACAATGATTGACAGTAGAATTTTGCTCATCGGGCTATTTGTTGGGTTAGCTAACTTTTTGTTCCGCTATCTGCCACTGCGTTTTGGTAAAGCGCGTCAGTCTGGCGGCAGACAAGGCGGAAAAACAGGCATTATTCTTGACAGCATTGGCATTGCATCTATCTGCGCTTTACTCATCGTATCAGGTATACCTGATGTAATGAGAGACAGTAAAAAGCTATTTCCTACCCTGGTGGGCTTTTTAACTATCTGCTTGGTTTTCTACAAAACACAGAAAATTATACTCGCAACTCTATTCGGTGCGCTGCTTTTTGGGCTAACATTCAAAATATTTATGAATTAGGTATCAATATCAAAAGAAATATGATGATAATAAATAACTACAATTGCTAAATTTATCTTTTAATATACCATTTGGATGTTTGATAACAAAAGTTATCTTACCAGTTGAAACTAATAAGGTATCTAAATAATGGAAAGTTCGTTTACGCCTACCGAAGAATTACTGAATATTCGTGCAGCACAGCAAGCCAAATTAAATAAAGATATCCCTTATCAAGAGATCCTGTTGACTAGGTTATCAATGCACGTCCAAAGCAAATTGCTTGAAAACCGTAATAATATGCTGAAAGCTCAAGGAATCAATGAAACTTTGTTCATGGCCCTAATGATCCTTGATACTAAAGAAAGCCACAGCATCCAACCATCAGAATTAAGTGCCGCACTAGGTTCTTCCCGTACTAATGCCACGCGTATTGCTGATGAATTAGAAAAGCAAGAATGGATTGAAAGAAAGGAAAGTCATAACGATCGTCGCTGTCTTCACCTTCACCTGACAGATCAAGGTACAAAATTTTTAAATAGTTTACTTCCACCTCAGCATGATTGCTTGAGAAGACTTTGGTCATGCCTTGACCAGGAGGAGCAAAAACAGTTAGAGAAGTTAATGAGAAAATTACTGGTCAGACTTGATACTATGGGCGATTGTATCAAAAAATAACTTATTGTTTGATCGAGCAATTTTCATCCAAACAATAATTTTCTGGTTAAATTGTTCGAAAAAAATTTCCTTGTTAGCCAAGATGATCTTTTCTGCCAAAAGCTAACTATTATTCTTCGATAACATTGGATCCTGTGTAATTCACCTTTCCAGTAGTGATGATATACCACTACTGGAAAGTGAGCCGAAAGATGATAGTGGCCAAAAGATAGATAACAAGTATGGAGATTACTATGAGCACGAATGAGGAAATTGAAGTACCAGCACCACAAAATCCAACCGATGACAAAAAAAGACAACGCAGTCGTGCCTTAGTATTACTGACTCTTGTATTTACTCTGCTCGGTATTGCCTACTCTTTTTATTGGTTTTTCATTTTACGCCACCATCAAGAAACAGATAACGCCTACGTTACAGGCAATCAAGTTCAGATTATGTCGCAAGTTACCGGCAGTGTAATTACAGTTAACTTCGATAATACTGACTTTGTGAAAAGCGGCAGTGTATTAGTACAACTCGACCCCCGTGATGCCGAGTTAGCATTGGAAAAAGCAAAAACAGCCCTGGCAAACAGTGTTCGTCAGACTCATCAGCAGATAGTTAGCAGTAAACAATATCAGGCTAATATCGCTCTGCGCCGCTCCGAATTGACCAAAGTTCAAAATGATCTCAGCCGTCGTGAAATACTTAGCGTTCAGAAAGTGATTGGTAAAGAAGAGTTGCAACATGCACAGGAAGCCGTTGCCAGTGCCCGAGCCGCACTGGATATCGCTATTGAGCAATATAACGCTAATCAGGCAATTATTCGTGATACTCCACTAGAGAAGCAACCTGCCGTTGAACAAGCAGCAACGGAAGTCCGTAATGCCTGGCTGGCGCTACAACGCACTAAAATAGTCAGCCCAATTGATGGCTATGTCTCACGCCGCAGTGTACAGGTTGGCGCACAAGTCAATAAAAATACACCTCTAATGGCGATAGTTTCAGCAAACGATATGTGGATAGAAGCTAACTTCAAGGAGACTCAAATTGCCGATATGCGTATTGGCCAACCCGTAGAAATCACCAGCGATTTCTACGGTGGAAGTAAAATATTTAGTGGCAAAATCACTGGCCTTGATATGGGTACAGGCAGCGCCTTCTCTTTATTGCCTGCTCAGAATGCTAGTGGTAATTGGATTAAAGTTGTTCAACGCTTACCCGTCCGCATTACACTGGATCCTGGGCAATTAGAGAAATACCCATTACGCATCGGTCTCTCGACTAAAGTCAGGGTAGATACCACCAGCTCTGATGGTCCTGTTCTGTCTGACAGAACACGCACTAAATCGGCTTATCACACCTCTGCACTCGCAATAGATATGTCTCCGGCAAATAAAATAGTTAGCGACATAATCAATAATAACTCTTAAAAACAATATCGGAGGCAATAGTGACAAGACAGCCGCTTACAGGCGCCAAACTTGCCTGGATGACCATTGCGTTATCTTTAGCGACCTTCATGCAAGTTTTGGATTCCACAATTGCTAATGTAGCGATACCCACTATCGCAGGTAATTTGGGGTCATCAAACACTCAAGGACTCTGGGTAATTACCTCTTTCGGTGTCGCTAATGCGATATCAATCCCGATTACCGGATGGCTGGCAAAACGCCTTGGTGAAGTTAAGCTATTCATCTGGTCAACAGCCCTATTTGCTATAGCTTCCTGGTTATGCGGAATTTCCAACAGTCTTGGCATGCTAATCTTCTTCCGGGTTATTCAGGGATTAGTTGCTGGTCCTCTTATTCCTCTTTCGCAAAGCCTGCTACTAAACAACTATCCACCCGCCAAAGCAAATATGGCGCTGGCTCTATGGTCACTCACTATTATTGTCGCACCGATTTTTGGCCCTATTCTGGGTGGCTACATCAGTGATAACTATCATTGGGGATGGATTTTCTTTATCAACGTTCCTGTTGGCATAGCGATTATTCTGATTGCTATGCAAACACTGAAAGGGCGTGAAACCCAAACAGAGATCAAGCCTATCGACACAATAGGACTCATGTTACTAGTCATTGGGGTAGGTTGTTTGCAAATTATGCTGGATCAGGGTAAAGAACTGGACTGGTTTAATTCTACAGAAATTATCATATTAACTGTTATAGCCGTAATAGCATTGATATGTCTGACAATATGGGAATTGACCGATGACAACCCAATTATTGATTTGTCGCTGTTCAAAGAACGCAATTTTACTATTGGTTGCCTCTGCCTGAGTTTAGCTTATCTACTCTACTTCGGCACGATTGTTTTATTACCTCAGTTATTACAGGAAGTATTTAGCTATACAGCAACCTGGGCAGGGCTTGCATTAGCGCCGGTAGGATTGTTGCCATTGATAATATCACCACTGATTGGTAAGTACGGTAATAGCGTAGATATGCGTTACATAGTGACATTCAGCTTTGTTATATACGCTGTCTGTTATTACTGGCGGGCATATACATTCGAACCAGGAATGGATTTTGCCGCTTCGGCGTGGCCTCAGTTTATTCAAGGGCTTGCTATCGCCTGTTTCTTTATGCCGCTAACAACCATTACCCTTTCTGGCTTACGGCCAGAACGGATGGCATCTGCATCCAGTCTGTCTAACTTTATCCGAACATTGGCAGGTTCAATAGGAACATCACTCACAGCAACAATGTGGACTCAACGCGAAGCAATACATCACTCTCATTTTACTGAATACATCAATCCTTATAACCCCGAGACTCAACAGATTTATCAGCAATTATCGGCATTGGGAATGAATAACCAGCAAATTTCTGCTTATCTGGCAAAAAAAATTACCCATCAGGGACTCATAATTTCAGCAAATGAAATTTTCTGGCTCTCCGCCGGCGTATTCCTGATTTTGATTATACTCGTCTGGTTAGCAAAACCCCCATTCACACAAGGAAGTAAAGATAATGTTAGCGGAGCCCACTGAATCTTAAATAGCAAAACGGGAGCACCCACGGCTCCCGCTTTTTCCATCAGGCTCTATTCTGTCGCCACCACTCTGCCAGCATAACGCCAGTTGCAACAGAAACGTTCAGGCTTTCAATCAAACCTGTGCCGCCGACGAACAGACTCATATCGCCATGTTCCCAAGCACTGTCACTCAAGCCATCATGTTCCTGACCAAGTACCAGAACCATTTTTTCGGGTAATTTAGCTTTAGCTAAATTGGTGCTGCCTTTATGGCTGGATGTTGTCACAATGGTGTAACCAGCTTCACGAAATTTATTCAGTGTGGTGGTAAAGCCATCAGCATCAATACCTTTAATATGTTCAGCGCCACCTTCTGCTGTACGAATAGCCGCACCAGATTCCAGCAAAGCCACATCCTGCAAAATCACACCCTGCACACCAAAATGCGCACAGCTTCGCATAATGGCACCAAGGTTATGTGGATTACCCACATCTTCAAGAGCCAGAACACAGTCTTTTGCCGGAGCACTTTTCAGATAGGTCTGCGCATTCAAACCACTGCGTTTTTTAATCAGAAAACAAACACCGCCATGATGTTCAGTACCTGACACTTTCGCCAGTTCAGCTTCATCCACAACATGATAAGCTTTGCGATTAGCAGCCATCCATTTTAGAGCATTACGGAAGCGTGGTGTCACTGACTCAACAAACCAGGCACGAACTATCGCTTCAGAACGGTTCTTAAACATCGCCTGACAAGCATTTTCACCATAAATCCGGGTTTCTTCCATTCGCTGACGACGAAGCTGCTCTGGATCAATCTGACTTTTCCCACTGATACCGCCATGCTCTGGCGTTAAAGAATCACTCTCAGGGCGAGAAACTGTTTTCCAAGGCGATCTTTCACGCTCAGTAACACGCGGAGAACGGGATGATCGCTCATTGTCCCGACGACGCTGACCTTGATCGCGTCCTTTGCCCGACGGACGTTTGTTATTGCTGCGGCTGTCATTACTGCCCTCACTACGGACATACATCACTTTGACTTTGCCATTTTTACCACTGTATGAATCGTTCATTCGTCTCTCCAACTACTTTATGGCGCGAAGATTACCTGATGTGTGCATGGTAAGCTACCTCTGACACCTACAATCCATTAAAATATGCCTTTAATTTTTTTCCTACCTTTTACCTGAAGGACCCAGGTTCCTGATTTATGAATGATAATACCGTCTTCCAACTGCGCCAGCAGCGCCTCGCTCGCTCTACTCGTCCCTTTCGTGCCCGTGGTTGCCGTTATAGAACGTTGCTCTTACTGTCTACTGCCACAAAAAAGTTGTCTGTGCGATACAATCGAACCGGCGAATGCCACCAGCCGATTTTGTCTTATCATGTTTGATACCGAGCCAATGAAACCCAGTAATACAGGTAAATTGATTGCTGACATTCTTCCTGATACACAAGCTTTTCTTTGGTCAAGAACCGCTCCTGACCCACAAATGCTGACCGCAATCCAAGATCCATCCCGTCAGCCCTATCTGATATTTCCAGAAAACTATGCTCAACCTCTACGTAAGGTTTATCAACATATCCCTTCCGACAGTAAGCCACCGTTATTTATTATGCTGGATGGCACATGGACAGAAACCAGGAAAATTTTCCGTAAAAGCCCTTACCTAGATGATATTCCATTGTTATCAATCAACAGTGCAGCAAAAGCAGATTATTTACTGCGGATGTCCGCCAGAGAAGAACAACATTGTACCGCAGAAGTAGCTGCTACCATCCTGGAACAGGCTGGCGACTTAGTTGCTTCTCAGCGGCTGCTTACTCATTTTAGCTATTTTCATCAACAATATCTGGCAGGTAAACCTCATCACCCGGTAACGTAAATCACAGCAATTACCAACAAAATCCGTTACAGTGACCACATTAATCGCTAACAAGGAGCCTCCTGATGAGCCAGCGCGGACTTGAAGCTTTATTACGCCCTAAATCCATTGCTGTAATTGGCGCCTCAGAAAAACCAGAACGAGCAGGTTCAGTTATGATGCGCAACCTGCTTGCAGGAGGATTTGCCGGGCCAATACTGCCGATAACACCCAATAGCGGTTCCGTTCAAGGGGTTTTAGCCTATCCTTCAATAGATAAATTACCGATCACACCAGATTTGGCTGTCATCTGCACTCATCATAGTCGCAATTTGCAATGTCTGGAACAACTGGGACAACTTGGTTGCAAAACAGTTATTATTCTTTCCTCACCAGGGCCCCAATTTACTGAACTAAAACAGTGTTGCCAACACTATAGTATCCGGTTACTTGGACCAAACAGCTTGGGATTATTAGCCCCCTGGCAAGGATTAAACGCCAGTTTTTCTCCAGTTCCAATACTCAAAGGAAAACTAGCCTTTATTTCTCAATCCGCGGCGGTATCAAATACGATTCTTGACTGGGCTCAACACCGAGGAGTCGGATTTTCCTACTTTATTGCATTAGGCGACAGTGTTGATATTGATATTGATCATCTGCTTGATTTTCTGGCTCGTGACAGTAAAACCAGTGCTATCCTGCTCTATCTGGAACATATTCATGACGCCCGTCGCTTTCTTTCAGCATCCAGAAGCGCTTCCCGCAATAAACCTATTCTAGTGGTTAAAAGCGGGCGTACCAAACAGGCCCAGAAATTACTTGGTGAACAACAAAATTTGGATGCTGCCTATGACGCAGCAATTCAGCGAGCCGGATTATTACGGGTACAAGATACGCATGAAATGTTTTCTGCGGTAGAAACATTAAGTCATATGTCACCTTTACGAGGAGAGCGACTATTTATCGTTAGTAATGGTGCTGCTCCAGCAGCAATGGCGCTGGATGAATTATTCCGTCGTAACGGTAAGTTAGCAACGTTAGGTGAAGAAACAACAAAGGCATTGAAAACACACCTGCCAGAAACCATCTCCCTACACAATCCACTGGATTTAAGAGATGACTCCACAGTGGAACGTTACATCACTGCGCTAGAACCTTTGCTAGACAGCCATGACCATGATGCTCTATTACTTATTCATTCTCCTAGCGCAATTGCGCCCGGCGTTCAGACCGCCACAAAAGTCATTGAAACAATCCGTAAACATCCTCGGGGAAAATGGCTGACTATTTTCACCAACTGGTGTGGAGAATATTCTTCACAAGAAGCCCGCCGTCTGTTCAGTGAAGCCGGCATTCCAACTTACCGAACCCCGGAAGGCGCTGTTACTGCTTTTATGCATATGGTGGAATATCGCCGCAATCAGAAACAATTAACAGAAACGCCAGTACTATCAGCAAACATCACAGCCAATACGGCCCGCGCCCATCAGTGCATACAACAAGCTCTGGAGCAGGGGAATTCTCGTCTGGATACCCATGAAGTTCAACCTATTCTGGAAGCCTATGGCCTCAATACACTTCCAACCTGGATTGCACATAACAGTGATGAAGCCGTCAGTATTGCTCAACAGATCGGTTATCCTGTCGCTCTGAAATTACGTTCGCCAGATATCCCGCATAAATCAGACGTTCAGGGGGTTATGCTCTATTTGCGAAACGCAAATGAAGTTAGAGCTTCTGCTCAAGCGATTATCGAACGAGTCAATCAAAATTTCCCTCAGGCAAAGGTTCAAGGACTGTTAGTTCAAAGCATGGCAAACCGTGCCGGAGCACAAGAGTTGCGCATTGCAGTAGAACAAGACGAGGTATTTGGCCCACTGATTATGCTGGGAGAAGGTGGTATTGAATGGTCACAGGAGACACAAGCAGCCGTAGCATTGCCACCGCTTAATATGGCATTAGCGCGATACCTAGTTATTCAAGCCATTAAAAGTAGAAAAATTAAACTCAGAGGCTCCCCTCAATCACTAGATGTGCTGGCACTCAGCCGACTTTTGGTTCAAGTATCTAACCTGTTACTTGATTGCCCGCAAATTGTACGACTAGACATTCATCCATTACTGGCTTCCGGCGATGAATTCACACTACTGGATGTTTCAATGGAATTATCTTCGATAGAAGGTGATCCACGGACCAGATTGGCTATCCGCCCATATCCAAGCGAACTGGAAGAAACCATAAAACTTAAAGATGGCGCAGAATGCCTTCTACGTCCGATTCTGCCAGAAGATGAACCACTGCTGAAAGATTTTATCGGTCAGGTTACCAAAGAAGATCTTTATTATCGCTACTTCAGTGAAATCAGCGAATTCACCCACGATGATTTAGCAAATATGACTCAGATTGATTACGACCGTGAAATGGCATTTGTTGCTGTGCGTCATCCTAAGACTACCCCGGAAATTATCGGTGTCACCCGAGCCATAGCTGATCCAGATAATGTTGAAGCAGAATTCGCTGTGCTGGTACGCTCTGATTTAAAAGGAATTACCCTTGGGCATCAGCTTATGATTAAGCTGATTAATTATACACGGGAACATGGCATAAACCGCCTCAACGCCATCACCATGCCAGAAAACCGTACTATGATAAAACTGGCAAAAAAACTTGGATTTACCATAGATATTCAATTTGAGGATGGTATTGTAAACTTAGCCCTCGAACTTTAAATCAACTACGTGATGAATCGCACAGACTTGAATCATTAGGTAGCAAAGCGTTAAATCATGCTCACAATTAGCCAAACTAATGGTATTATCGCCAGATCATTTGATTCATTACTTTTATATAATCGTATTTTCAGCCATCCAACATAAGAGAAAAAACGCACTGTGATGTTGTCTAAATTCAAACAAGCTAAACACCAACAGCACCTTGCACAACTGCCTAAGCTACCTCAGTCAGTTGCTGATGTTAAAACACTTTATCAACCCGAAGTGTTCCGCAGCACCCTGCTGGAAAAAATTGCTAACGCTGAAAAACATATTTATATCATCTCCCTCTATCTGGAAAACGATGATGCAGGGAGAGATATCCTTAATGCACTTTATGCGGCTAAACAACAACGCCCGAACCTGGACATTAAAGTTCTTGTTGACTGGCATCGGGCACAACGTGGACGAATTGGTGCTGTTGCAATGGCAACTAATGCCGATTGGTATTGTTCCATGGCAGAAACATATTCTGATGTAAAAATCCCAGTATTAGGTGTACCAGTAAATACCCGTGAAGCACTAGGGGTTTTACATTTAAAAGGTTTTATCTTTGACGATACAGTGATTTATAGCGGAGCGAGCATTAATAATGTTTATCTTCACCAACATGATAAATATCGTTATGATCGCTACCACTTGCTTCACAATGCAAAACTTGCAGAAGCAATGAAGCACTTTATTGATAATTACATTATCGCTACAGGTGCTGTACAAAAACTGAATTGTAAGAATCGCCCTCGTAGCCCTGAAATTAAAACTCTGATCCGTCAATTTCGTTTTTCTCTGCGACACACGACTTATCAGATAAATAATCAGGCAACGAACGATGAATTGTCTGTCATTCCACTTGCCGGTCTGGGGAAGAAAAACCTTCTAAATAAAACCATCAGCCATCTTATTGCCAGCACAGAACAAAAGCTGGTTATTTGTACTCCGTATTTTAACCTTCCAGCTATTATTGCCCGACTGATTGTTCATCTGCTTCGTCAAGGTAAACAAGTAGAAATTATTGTTGGCGATAAAACTGCCAACGATTTTTATATTCCACCGGAAGAACCCTTTAAAATTATCGGTGCATTGCCATATCTATATGAAATCAACCTACGCCGTTTTATCAGCAGGCTACAGCGCTATGTGGACAACGATCAACTCACTATACGGCTATGGAAAGATGGTGATAATAGCTACCATCTTAAAGGTGTGTGGGTAGATAACCACTGGCAGTTAATTACAGGCAATAATCTTAATCCTCGTGCTTGGGGGCTGGATTTAGAAAATGCAATTCTTATCCACGATCCTAATAAAGAAATGCAGGAACAACGTACAAAAGAACTAAATTGTATCCGTACTCATACTACGATTGTCAGTCATTATCAGGAACTGGACAGTATCCAGCTTTATCCAGTCAAAGTACGTAAACTTATCCGTCGCTTACGCCGTATCCGGGTAGACAGGCTGATTAATCGTATTCTGTAATTGAATCGATAAAGCTGATTATCATTTAAATCCCTTGTAGCGCATGTAATCTCAGGGGATTCTTATTTCATTGAATTTCGGTTTAGGAGTTTTGAACCTCATCGTCATTTTCTAAAGAAGAGAACAATATAGCTATGGAAAATAATAATATTGAAAATTTTCAGGATATTATTGGTAATATCCAGTGCAATAGATATGTTAATCAAACAGATACTTTGAAATTAATTTCTAGCAATTTCTCTTCATTATCAATTTATTTAATTGACTATTAGTATTGTAGAGGATTTTTTATGCGCTCTTTATATTTTTTACCTGTTCTCTTATTTTTATCCGCTTGTTCAGTAAACCTCCCTCCGTATGAACGGGAAGCCAGGCATTATGTTTATCGTTCTAATGATGATTTTGACCCTACTTTAAAACACATGTGAATAATTCTATTAAACTTCTAACGCCTTTCTTTGAACAATTTTATAGAGAGGGAGTTAAGAATAGAATGGACAATATCAGCTCACAGGAATTTGAGCAAAGAATTAGTTATTTTAATAGTGATAATTTCATTCAAGAAATCGACATGTCAGAAACATTCATTTCACCAAAAGTACATATAGAAAAAATTGACAATAGTCAGATTTCAGATAAGAAGATAAAAGCATTAATTAAAGGAGTCATCAATTCTTACGAGGCTGGTTACTATGGAAAATAAAAATATTCGCCATAAACTTATTAGTAAATTCTTATCCAAATCAGGGATTCTATTTGGATTAAAATTAAACAAGCTATCTTTTGATGATAAAGGAGCTATTTCATCAAAATAGCTATTAATCAATAAGATTACCGTTAGTTATAGTTTAAGTTGCTCACAGAATCCTCAGGTACGAATAATTTAGACGAAATTTATTGTGAAATCGACGATTTTTGCCAAACATTTCTTCCCTTAGGCAGCAACGGTTACTCGACAACAGTGAAAGTCAGCAGCATCGTCATTCAACACTTTCCTATGATGAGGTCATGACTCTCCTTATTCTGTTCCACATGTTTCGTTTTCGTGATTTTAAATATTTATATAATCAATACGTTAAGATCTGCTTGCGGACCGAGTTCCCTAAACTTGTTAGCTAACGTCAACTTCGTTTAAGAATAGCGATATCAGAATCCCATAAATTCAAGCTCGGTTTTTTTAGGTTGGAATGTATAAGCGATTAGGCCTGCGGCGACCCCAATAAAATCTATGGCGACAAAGGGGATATCTCACAGTCTCTGAATAATGAACTGGCTCCAAGAGATCATCCTGGTGATAAATACGCGTAATAATATGAAACTTAAAGATATTTCTCTATGGAACCGAATTATGCTAAGAAAATAGTATTGGATAGAAATGCTCTTTGATCAGTTAAAAAACATCTCACACATAGAGCATACACGGCACCGAAACCCTCTAAACCTACTTCTTGAGGTCATAGCTGGGTTGCTCCCCTATACTTTCGAACCCAAAAAACTGAGTCTTAACCTACCCCCTCTGAGGTGGGCTATCTTATGCAAATCTAAGGTTAAATCAGTAAATCAAATCATCCAAAAAAACGCAAACACCCCCAGCTGACGCTGAGGGTGTTCACTCGATTTAAAGCCTGGCAGTTCCCTACTCTCACATGGGGAGACCCCACACTACCATCGGCGCTACGGCGTTTCACTGCTGAGTTCGGCATGGGGTCAGGTGGGTCCGCCGCGCTATCGCCGCCAGGCAAATTCAGTTCATTCCGACCGTGATGTGCCTGCTCAACACACCACCATCCGAACCAATCTGGCAAACAAGCTGAAACTCTCTCATCTCTCACACCAAAACCCCTTCGGTGTTGTAAGGTTAAGCCGCTCGGTTCATTAGTACTGGTCAGCTCAATGCATCGCTGCACTTACACACCCAGCCTATCCACGTCTTCGTCTTAAACGT
>NZ_PUJV01000013.1:0-128905 GCF_011189495.1 Photorhabdus stackebrandtii | reverse complement strand
ACCGCAGTCAGCTCGGTTTTTTATTGGAAATCGTCGCTGGCCTAATTGCTTATACATTCCAACCTAAAAAACCGAGCTTGAATTTACGGGATTGTGATATCGCTATTTTTAAACGAAGCTGAGGTTAATTACCAGTCTAGTTAACTTGCAGAGTTGCTATAACCCTGCAAGTTTTTTTATTTTTTCATTATTAATACATACTTCTTGTTCTTTAGCATAGGTATACTAAGTAATATTTTTTCTTTTGAAGAAATCAGTGGCTCTCCTTTATCTCTCATCTTAATAAATCGAGAGATAATAAATTTATTAAAAATATTTAATTTATCTTTGCGAGAATGAGAAGGCAACCAAGAGCCGTTGAAATGATGTATTGAGAAGTTTATCATTCCCGATTCTGGGGTACAAAAATAGTTAGATGGATAAATAATCGAATTGTGATTTAAATGGGTTTCTTTTGTTCCATCATAAGGTGGTAATAAATTGAATTTTTTTGAAAAATAACGAGTTATCTTTATTATGTTGGTTTCTAAATCCAGCCCATTAGGGGTCTCAAAATGTATATCATTATATTGTTTTAGTAAACTGCCGATAATGCTGTTTCTTCTTTCTGCACCCATGACTGCCGAGGTAATAGGATAGTATTCATCGCCTTTTTCATAGCAACTAAAAAAACTCAATCGCAAGAATTTGTCTATGTTTCTGGTAATTTCAACATCAGTGTCTAAATATACACCACCTTCATGATATAGTGCATATAGCCGTAAATAATCAGAAACAAAGGCCCATTTCTTGTTGAGAAACGCCTCTTCCATATAATTATTTTTAATTTTTTTTAAACTTTCATTGTTCCATTCAATCAGTTGATAATCAGGTAAGAATTTCTTCCATGTATCTATACAATCTAAAACAAACTGTGGCTTAGGCTTATCACCAACCCATACATAGTGGATTTTCTTAGGTATCATTTTCTCTTACTATCCCAAAATATGAATGTAGTCTCTATTGCTGTTAGTATACTGCTAGGTAATCCCGCTATCAACCTCACCTAAACAACCCAATTTGCTATTGTAGGTATTAACTTCCTACAATTCCAACATCCTCCCTCCATCTCAGAGCTAATCTTTATTCATGAAAGCCTTAAATGTTCGCCGGATATCTATGGTACCAATATTGAGTAGCCGGAATAACCGAAGTGAAGTAAAAACAGGGCCATTTAGCCCTTATTGCTATTAATAGATTGTGGCATGCCATGTAAATTGAAAAAGCGCGTCATTTAAATTGATAAAATTTCCCTGCCACGTTTTTTTACCAAAATATGTGGTTTATTTTAGTTGTTTTTCTTGTTGGCTGCAATGGTAAGAAAATGACACACTATAACTATAACTATAACTCTAGACCTATAGAAGCTTAAAGATTCCTGACTGTTGACAAGAGCCTGTTTAAGAAGGCGGGTTTTTTAGCAATACTAATAAGGTAATTCAGATGGTGTAATCTACAACCAATCGGCAGAATACTAAGCCTGTAAAGTTAAAGTGATCTGCCTCGGTGAATGACAAAATGGCAGCATAAAGCACAATAGATGGGAATAATCTCGGAGAAGGCAGATAAAATAGGATGTTTTATTTTGTCATCGGGCTGCATAAGCAGCCCTTATTGTCATCATTCTGGCATCTTCGGCCATTCAATATCAGGCGCTAGTGAAGTATCAACACGGCTCAGTAATACCAAATACTTTTTCCAGTTCAGTAGCTGCGCTTTTTCTTCTTCTGAGGCCAGTTCAGTCTCGACAGCATATTGTAATAAAATAGTGGCCTCATTAGCTTGTTGGCAAAGTGTGGTTCGTTGCTGTTCAGCCTGTTCAATTTGGCTGGCTTTCAGAGCGTCTTTGTCAGTTACCCACTCTTTGCCGGTCCACTTGTCAAAATGAGTTGCAGGTTGTTTGAAGGTCAGGGTTTCTGGTAATTCACCCAGCTCAGTCACTTCTTGCTGTGCGCGGATTTGCTTGTTGTAAGCAGTTTTTCCGCGATAGTCTGCGACGGTTTCCCAACACTTACCGTCTTCACTGCGACAAACGGCCAAATCATCAGACGTCGGTAGCTCTGGCGCATCGGGATAAGCACCCGCTGATACGCTGACACCCAACATTAAGTATTCAATATCAGCACCTGTAAATTCTTTTGTCATCTGATTAGTATGGTAAACATTTATCCAACCGGCTTTCTCGGCTAAACCATCTTTACCCAATACTGCCATTTCTGGTTCTAAAGAGTATTTTTGTTCTGTCATTATGCTGCTCTCACTATGTAGTTAAATGCGATGTTGCGGGGGCGGGTTTCTCTCTGATTTTCATATTCTTGGATGATAGTATGAAAACTGCCGTTATTTGTTCCCGTCGCTGCTGAAAACCCGGTATCTCGATGTTTCCCGTTGTGCCAATTATTATCCCAGTAGCCAGCAATAGCAGATACAGGTGCCTGGCCCTCTTGATAAGACAAAATCCCACGACCACTATCCACACCGCGCCCATCATCCCAGCCACGGATAAACTCACCGCGTAAATCTGGTAATCTTCCTGATGGATATGCTGCCGCTAATTGTGGATATAGGGATTTATTAAATGCTTGGCCGTTGCACGTCAAGTAACCTGATGGGGGATTTGGTTGCGGCCACGGGATAGGGGAGCCGACTGGATGAATGTCTACAACTGAGCTGGATGCTCTCAGGAATCCGTTAGCGTCGGGTTTTGCGTTGAATGTTGACCAAATTGTGTACCACGGATTCCATTTATCATTATCACCATTTCGGGTTCTATAATATAAACCACCACCCCAATACATTGAATGAATCATCAAATCATAACCATTGAATGGGCCACAAAGTCTAATTCCCGTCCCGGTTAGCGGCGGGGAGTTCATTACTTCGCCGCTATAGCCGAAATACGTCGAGTTGGGTGGAACTTTATCAAAATCATCGATTGTAGAACGTGGGTTTTTCCCAACAACACCGCCATTTGTGCGAATCACATCATCAAGTGTTGCTAATATTCCCGTTTTTGATGGGAAAATTAATTGCCACTGATTTTCTGATTTAACATTCCTCTGAACAAAATATGCGCCGTTGCCGTTATTCATTTCTAATAGCAGGCTATTGCTATTTCTCTCGTCATTAAATTGTATCCCTGCGTAACCGCCCGCGTGATATACATTAATGCGATTCTTTGTAGTTAAATTGCCCTTTACATCCATATTCCCATTTACAATACCACCTGATTTTGGGTACGCCCCCTTAGCCAAATTGACGGTTTCCACTAAACCAAGGTTTTTTATAAACTCACTTTTATTAGGGATATCTGCGCCATTTTGATTTTTTGCCAACCGGCTATTGGCATTATCTGTAGCCCTATTTGCTTCATCATGAGCGTTTTTAGCTGCTACATTTACCGTATTTGCGAAATCATGAGCATTATTAGCTGCTACATTTGCCGTATTGGCAAAATCATATGCGCCCTTAACTGCTTTAGGAGTCGCAGCTAAGGTTTCATTCGCGCTATCAGTAGCACTGCTTAACTGTACAATCCCCTTCTGGTTTAATGTAGCATCAGCAACGCTACTTAATTTACCTTCAGCCATTTTTCTAACATCGTTCACCGCTTTCGGCGTTGCTGCCTGATCTTCTCTGTCAGAATTTGTCGCGTTGTTCAGTTGCGAAATGCCTTTCTGCGTAAGCGAAGCATCCGGAATTTCCGCCGTAATTTTTTGTTTTAATGCCAAATCTAATTGCCCTACGAGTTTCTCAAGATCTCCATCATCAATAACATCTTCACCCGTTTTTTCTGCAATATATTTCCCAATCACCGCAGCAATAATTGAGGATTGCCGCCAAACTTTATTGAGCTGTTCACTCCTTGCTATTCCTGATTTAAATCCCTCTTCAATAAAACCTAAACTTTCATATTCTTCTTGCGATAATGTATTCGCGTTTTCGCCAGTGGCAAACGCTTTAAAGTCATTTTTAGCCATTTCTAACCCTCAACGACATGGTAATTAACCGTTATTCCCATTGGTTTAATGGAGAGATAACCCTGACGGATAATTTCTTTGGTGATAGTACTAATTGATTTACCTTTTACAGTCACGGTAAATGACATATCCAAGTTATCTTCAAAGGATATGGATATGTTATGGTTTGAATGAATAAAACTCAGGATGTGATTAAGTGATTCCCCCGTTCCATCCCAGTTGTTTTCCCCTATTTTGGCTTTAATCACGATTCGGTAATTGTTATCATCCAAGTCGATATAACTTTTGTCACTATCAAACCGATCTTTCCATGTGCCGTAATCAAATCCTAATTCAGGAATATCAAAGGAAAAGTAATAGTATTCAATCGGAGCCTGGATTGTTCGGTTTCTCCCTACCCATTCGCCGATAATATCAAGCTGTTTACCCACCGCTTTATCAAGGTCAAAACTGCTAATCAGTAATTCATTTGTAAGTGCACTCTGGTTCAATATATCAGTAACCACTTCAAGCATTCTGACGTATTTTTTACCCTCCATGTGATACGCCGGAATTAGTTTCATATATTTATTCATTTGAGCACCGTCACTATTTTTATATTTTCAGGTGAACAAGTCGGTGCTTCGTTAAAAGCAATGTTGATGTTCACCGAATCTATTGTTGATGCTGTTTTACCGGCCATCACAGACAAGACTTCATATGTCTGGCTGCCGTTTTTATTGCACAAGTTTGCCGGAACAAACAGACGGGTAACATATATCCCATCACCAATGTAAAGTGAGTTGATATAGTCAGATATCTCTGTACGAATGCTATTCCCAATATCCGAGGTGTATCCGACAAAGGGCCTAATCTGAATTTCAATGTAAATTGGCACCAGCGAAGGACGATAGAAGTTTATCGTTTTTTCATTGCCAGCACTGTCTGTGACAATTTCAGCAGTGGTGCCAAATGTCGGTATGCCCGGCGTTTTCTTTTTTAAGATGGTCTGAGCAATTTCTTTCGAGTCTCCACCATCAATCACAATGGCTATACTGTGCGCGGGTATGCCATTTTCGTCGGTTTGATCCGTGTCGTTGTCGTATCCCCGATAACGTGAGACGCCATGCAGGTTAGCAATCGCACCGATTAATCCATCCATAATGGTTTGTGAAGGCAATGCGACTGAAACCGCCTGGCGTATTCGCAGTTCTGCATCGGATTCAATTCCCCGGCCAAGGGTGGCCGCAACAGGGTTTGTCACTGTTTGCCAACCTAAGGTTGGCGTCGCAATCTGATTAACCGTGTGAGGCAGTGCGCCAATCGCGCCGGTCTGTTGACATATGGCCGTCACAATAGCCTGCCCGTGCGTGTCGATAATCACTTCATCAGGGAGTGACCAGGTGTTTCCAGCGTCGTCCCGAACGGATGCGTTGCGAATAACGGTTCCGGCCCGACCGGTTATCAATACATCCACCGTTGAGTTACTGGGGCTTTTTCTGGTAATGCCATTGATTTTGACACTGCGGGAAAGTCCTTCACCCACCGCAGTTGTCGGGCTAAATGAGTTGTAGGAAGCAATGGTGGCGTTGTTACAACCGTGAATAACGTACGCTATCAGCGACAGAAAAACCCCGTCTTTACTGTCAGATTCAACGTAAATATCGTTCCCGTAGATGTCCCTGAATATCGCCTTCCAGCCATTTAAGATGGTTTGATAATCAGGCGCGTTGATCCCGTTTTTATCAATAGCAGGTAACATTGAGGTGATAATACTTTCATACATCAGCAGTTACTCCTGTCTGTCCATAAATCGTGTCAATCGTGGCGGTAATGGTGATTTTTCTTGTGTTGGGGTTTCTTTCACTACGGTAGTGGATAATTTCTGACACGCCCTGCGTTTGCAGTATTCGCTGTCTGATAATCAGGTCATAAAAACTTGATGTGCCTTTACCCAGTACTTTGTCGTAATCGGTTCCCTCCCGGTCATCAAGAAACCATTCGCCACTGCGCAACATCAGGCGGGTTTTCACCGCCTGCGCGACCGTTTCCGGTGAGTTGATAAGAAAACTCGCTTCACCACGACCAAATACATAGTCGTTGTCAATTTCTCTTCTGTATCTCATTGCGGTTTCCTCGTGCTACCGCTACCGGTTTGTACACCACCGTGCGTATGGTTCATCAGGCTTATGCCACCCGCGGTCAGATCTTTGTTCACCGTGACCGGGCCTTGCAGGGTTGCTGTACCGCCACCCGATCCCATTCCCTGCGATAAGTTGCCGTTAATGGTGACGTTGCCATTCAGGGTGATTTCAGGTGAGGTGATTTCAGTACCGCCATGTGCAGTGGCAATGAGTTTCGCCGGTGTGATCACTGTGACATTATGGCTACCGGGATCGAGTTCGATATAAGCGGCGCCATCATCACTTCTTAGCTGCGCGGTGCTGATGCTGATATCGGCTATTTTTTGTTGCTGGGATTGTGGACCAATGATCGCAAATCCATCGGAGAGGTTGTGTTGCCGGGGATCTACCGGCTCTTGTACGCCGCCAGATTGCCACCAGTAATCAATACAGCGATCAGCAAATACAACCAGGCATTCATCACCCGCTTTTACCGGGAAGGTTAATGTCACTCCCCCGCCCCTTGGAAATATTACGGGTACATCGACTAGCAGCGGCAAAGATACGGATTCCAGTTCACCGTCTTTTTTCCTGATTTTCCATCTGATAGCGGGTTGTGCTGTTACTGTGACCGCATCAGCGTTAAATGATTGAATAATGCAAGGTAAAGAGACATACAATCCGGCGCTAATGACCTCTTGCATAGAAAAAAAGACCGCTTCGGGCCTATTTAGTCGTTCATCAGTATTTATCATCAGGTGGTTGCCTTATCTTTATTGCTCATTAATTTCTTCAGCAATGTGTGATCGCTTTTAGCAACACACATCATCTCCATGTACCAGTCAGTTCCGCGGGTGTCGCCGGAATAATTTACGCTGAAGACGATGTAATCACCGTCAGAATCCAATGCTGATGGTTGCTCTTTTGCATCTTTATGATTGTCAGATTTAGGTGTTTCATCGCCAGAAGGCTCAACCGGCTTGATTGAACGATTATCCAGTCTGATTAATGTGCCGGGGCCGATATTGGGATTGATTAAGCATTTAACGTTAATACCGGCGCCGATGGTCTGTTCAGGCATACCAATCAGACCGGTTTTTAATGTGAGTACAACCGCCTCTGTCAGATATTTATTCCTGGGCACAATATGCAACTGGTTATCTTCGTAACGCCAGTTAGCGTCACATTGCTTTGCCAAATTAGAAACTTCATTACGGTGCATACCAAAAAGCACTTTTCCCCTGGGAGATGCTGATTTGCGGAATTCCGGGCGCAAACCGGCGGTAATGCCATATTTGGCAATATCACGCATCAGTAAATGGTCTAAGTCTGCTTGCGAATATCCAGCGGCAATAGTGGTATTTACGGTCGCGTAATTGTGTGGCTCATCCCCATCCGCAGCCTGAATAACAACACAGGTGTCGGTTGCGCTTTCTCTCTTCACATGTGTGTATTGGATTTGGCCTGAGAATATTTGTCCTGAATTCTCCTTATAGCCCGCTACAAATTTAATTGTTTTAAACTCATTTCGGCGTAATTTATTACTGGTTTCGTCATTGAGGTTATATATCGTGAAAACACCCGTAGCCGGATAGGAGTGTTCAGCTCTGTTGATATTAAATATGATTTTCAGGTTTGATAAATCTACTTTTTCACCCTTTTCGTCTACAACGATAAGGTGGCATTCTCTTATCCATTGTTTTGACATAATTCACCTAATTAACAGAAACAAAAAACCGCAATGAAGCGGCACGTGTAATAAATCATAGGAAGTTAAAGGTTGTGGCTATAAAACTGCATCTTTCCCAAAAAGTGTATTATCCTCCATTTTTACCACGTTAACTTACTACAAAGTATAATCTATCCTCCTTACCAAGATTATTCCTGTAAGGTTTTTGCTGATTTATATCACCATAAAAGATTAATGAACCATTAAAACCAAGATGACAATATTGTTCAAGCAGATTAACCCCAAAAACCAGCGGCAAGCCATTGATTATGGGTTCACTGTCCCGCGTCATAATATCTAATATCCAGCCCGCAATATCACGCCACATCAAACGCATTTTATAGTTAATTCCATTTAGCTGAACATCAAATTGCTGGTTTTTAGGTGATAAAGGAATTTCTACAATCCCAGCCATTTTTTACCTCGTTCTATAATAAAGTCAAGAATTCTTTGTGGTAATGACGGCTTCACCGTGACTTTGGTTCCGACATTAACCACAGGTGCCGTATCTTCAGAGTGTTTCATATTTTCTGCCGGCGCGGTCTTATTCGGCGATGTTTCAACAATCATAACTTCACGCAAGGTTAAAGTGACTGACAAAACGTTTTCACTGGTTTTATCCGTTGTAACACTTATATTTTGAATTAGCATGTTGTTGTATAAACGTTTCCCTGTCGCAACATCAAAAGGTTTATATGATGATTTCAGATCAAGCAACTGTTGATATACCGCACGCGGGTTGGTTCCCAGGCTCAATCCGGTAGCAATATCAAATACTTTTGTGGTATCCACAACATCAAGCAACGAACCACCACCAGCAAAACCCAAGCTCATTATAACTTCTGATGGCGTGTCATAGGCATGATCGCTGATTGTCGCCCCTTGCTGGACCGGATGATCTGTTATATTGGATGTATCCGTATGGGTTTCTGAAATAACAACACTCGGTACAATGACACCTATTTTTCTCGTTTGCTGAGAAAACATGACTGATAATATATCCATTGTTATCTCACCTGTGTTTGCATATTTCGAAGTAGCATACTGTGAGTGCGTTCTACTGTTTCCCCAGTCAGTCTTGCTGCCTCTCTGGGAGATTCAACGCCATTAACCTCAATATGATAATTTACTTCCCCTATCCCCATCACATTATTACCAGCTGGTATTGGCGTATGCAGCAGTAAATGGGGAGTCATTACCTGATGATTCATCATACTGTTGATATTTATCGCCGCACCACTGATTATTCGGGGATCAATCGAAATATTTTTCAAAGAATGAACGACATTATTCAGATGCCCGGCCAAGCCTGAAGGTTTATTCGCTGGCGGTGGCGCTCCGGTAATTGCCGCCCTGATAAGTTCGGGTGAATAAGGATTACCACCACTTTCTACTACCATCATGCTATCAATCAGCCTTTGCATCACATTAGGATCGGTGAGATCAATGAATGCATCCTTAGAAACTCCCATCATTTTAGACACGTTGGCAATATAAATTTTAGTCTTATTGCCATCTTTTGATGGTGCCCATGTTGGGATAATACTTGCAATGGTCTGTAGCTTTTTTCCGGTAGTTTGACCACGAAAATAACGTCTCAACTGATGGGCTGCACCTTTTAATCCACTGTAGGCATCTGGATATTTAGCAAATCTGGGTTTTGGGTTATCTTCAAGTACCGCCCCTGTCTGATGTGCAAAATTCATATTTAATGGGTTGTTATTCCGTACCCCTCTGGAAGACATTATTTTCTTTAGTCTTGCCCCTGTAAGCTCACTGTTAAAAACATTCATTGACTGGTTAGCTGTAGCCATTAAACCATGATGAACATCATGCTGTTTAACAACACCAGTCTTAAGATGATCTTTATTTAGTGGCTTGTTCTTTCGTTTCTTTTTCGTTTTACTTGATTGGTCTGATACTTTAGCAGGAATATTATCAGTAACTTTTGGGCGGTGTCCTTTATCAATTATGGTTTTCCTGACATCAAGTTGTTGCTGGTATTTTTCATACTTATCTTTGCTGAAAAACAGTGTCCAGTCAGAAGCAATATAGATCCCATGTGTTGACATCCAGCTATTCAGTTGCTCAGATGTTATAAGTGGTTTTTTATTTGCTTCATACTCTCTTCGCCGCCGCATTAGAGTTTCACCCACGTTTTCGTGATTTCTTTTTGCTTCTTCCTGTAATGCATTTAACCGATTATTAAAATCAAAGAGTATACCCAGAGTGATTTTTCTTCCTGTGAATTTCCACAATTCATTCAGTGTCGCCAATAAACCTTTCGCTGAGATTTCCCCTTTGTCTAACCATTTGACTAATTCCTCAACAGCATTAAATATGTCATCACTATCAAGTGTGCCGGTGGATTGACCAGCACAATCCATTGGTGTTTTTAATAACTGTTCACTTATCAATGAGACCAAAGAAGCCGTATTACAATGGTTGCTATTTGTATCACTGGCCTGAATGCCCATGTTGGGCAAAAGCCCCTCAACATTTGCCCCAACCTGACTGACACCACCATCAATAGATTTAATTTTTTCAGTTGTTACGCCTGTTTTCTGCAATTGCCCACTGAGCTTATCCAGGCCGTTAGCGATTTGAGTGATAAAATTAACCACCGCTAATGTTGCGCTTTCAATTTCCGCCCGCATTTTAAGAACGTTAGACGTGACTTCCGTGATAACAGCCATGAATTTACGCTGCCCCACCTCGTCAATATCAAACCTAAGTGATACCAGGAAATCTTCAATTGTTTCAGTGTTATTGCTCACTTCGCCACCTCTCTATCATGGCCTCATTTTCTGATTTAACGTCAAGGGCATCATTCATCAGTGCAATATCAGCCAGGTCAAGAACGCCATCTTTCAAAGATTCATAACAGCACATACCCGCAATGACCGGGCGTAACAGGTAATCACGCCCTTCCGGCAAGGTTTCAAAATTTAAGCTGGATTGTCCCGGGATTACACTGCGCTCTCTAATGGGGCGGGAAAAAAATTTCCCAGTGAGTCTCTGATAATAAACCCCACAATTTTCAATAACTCTAAGCCATTGATGTCATCGAACATCAATACCTGACCATTAGATTCATAAATTTTGCTCCAGATACCATTCTGTTCACGGGAAACCACTGATAAGCAAATGTCATTAATTTCATATCGGTTGGATTTTCCCAGCGCATTGATTGATTCAACCAAATAAGGCAGCAATTCTTCAAAGCTGGTCTCTCTTTCATCATTGTTGGCTGTAACAAGCTTTTTCATGAGCGGTCCAAGTGCCGGAATGGCTGGCGCCAAAGCCACTGCCAGATCCTGTTGCTGAAAAGCGTTCAGTTTGCCACCACGATACTTTTTGCCGTCAATTTCAAATTCCATGATCACCCCTTAAAACTTATCCGCAAAATCGCTCAAGCCACCGAAATATAAATCCAATGCTGGCTTGAGCGTTATTTCAGCGTCTATGAAGTTAATTCGTTAGAATGTGCCTAACATGATGTCGATTTTTCCGCAATCAAATATCCAGGCAACGGTATTGCCGGCTTTAGCATTCTGCAAATCCGGCTGCTTCTGAAATGCGACAGAACGGGCAACAGCTGTGTCGTTACTTTGTTTATTGCGAATAACAATGACGTTATTACCCCATGCTGCCGATGAAAGCGATTGTGTACTCAACATCGCGTTCAGTTTGGCGTTTACCGGGCTGGTTTTAAGTAAGTTAACGGTGATGGTGCCAGATTTGGTCGCATGCAATGAATGCATCACTTCACCGTCTGCGCCTGTGGTCATGGTGTTTTTACTTTCTGACATCGTGACGGTGATACCCTCATCAGAGAGAGCTGCGCCGTTGCCAAGATCAAAAGAACCACCGACTCCGGTAATAGACGCGGAGACATCAAGAAAAGAATATGTAGCCATTTTCAACCCTTATCTGTTTACATTAATAATGACATCAGCGTAGTGAACAGCCCCTGCTAATTTGATAGCACACTGGATAACCGGTGCTTTTCGGGCTTCCCTATCGGCCTGCGCTTGTGTCGCGATTGGTGGTGCGTAAACGTAATAACCTTTCGTCAACGTTGCACCACTATTCAACGCACCAATGGGATCGCCGCCCCATACACCATGAGCGATCAATCCATTGGTCACCGCTTGATCAAGTGACTGTTCAACATTGGTAATCAAACGCGTGACACCTTCATCAGTCTGTGGGATCTTGCTGGTGCTGGTGTAAAGTAAGTTATAAAGATTGTTCTGAACGTAGTTCTGTAACCAATCCAGACCATGGCGTTCATCAATAAAATCGCCGTTTGCCATGACACCTTCCTGAATAATGGCCGTGTCGTTGTTGTATTTAACAAAAACGTTGCCGTTTTTCTTCTTCAAGGCGTTAGCTTGGGTTGCTGTCAGGCTTTCCGCAGTAACAGCAGGTTCCTGTTTGAATTTCAGGGTAATAGTGGTGTTATTGCCATTGAAATTCACGGTAAACATCCGCCCCATCAGAGAAGCGACGGTATACGGTTTACCAGATGAATATTGCCAGAGCGTGCGCTGATAATTTCCGCCTTTCAGTTGTGATCCGATATCGGTAGCAACGTCTGCATCCAATACGTCTGTTTTCTGTACTGTATGCCCATAGATACGAGAAACAGACGCGGATTCGATGTAGTCGGCAACAGACAAAATATCTTTATCTGTCAGAGTGTCATCAGCAATAACCAACCCGTACCAACCACTGGATAGCGCTCCCAGTGTCGCCACCGCCTCAGCAATCGTTTCTGCTTTCGTCGGTTCAGTAACCATAGCGCCAGAGACTTCATCCAGTTTTAACAATTCGCCAATATAAGTTCCGGTCGTTGCCGGTAAGATATAATCCATAGTGCCCGAAGAATGCGGTACGATGGTGAAACGTGAAGATGCCATGTCATAAGTGACTGAACAATCTTTCAACTTATCCTCTACCCGTTGGGCAACGCCATTAAGATTCGTCTCTTTACTCAAATCAATGCCGCTGCATATCACCTCTTTACCATTAATCATTAACTTAAAAGAACCATCCGTCACAGCAGTAAACTTACTGATCGTTTGCTGTTGCTTGTTCAATATTGCACTCTGCAAAGAGGAAATAACGTTGTCTTTAGCCCATCGACCAATATATAAATCAACCGGGCGTGGTGACTGGGAGTAATAAAGCGCTGCGGCCTGATACTCAGGTGAAGTCAGTCCAAAATCAGTACCGACACCATCGATATCAGAATACAGACGTAAACGCTCGTGAGTGTTGATCACGTTGCTTGCGCCGATGATCAGTAACGCACCAAAGTTCCGGGACTGGGCCGCATGAGGCGCCATATTCAACGTGACATTGATAATGTTTGAAACAGGTAAACCCTGCATAATTTAATCTCCAAAGAATTTGACAGGCGCTTCCACCAGTGATTTAACACCGTATTCACGCACTACTTTTCGCCGCAAGGTGATCGTCATGTCATAACGACGCACCCACTGGTTATTGATAAGCTCAGGTAAAGCAATCAACTGGCCGGATTTATCTACTGAGAGGCCGAAACGACTCAATTCGTCATTGTTCTGACTGACCGCCAGCCCATCACGAAAACAGGTGCCGTATCGCTGGCAATTCGGGCCATAAAATGAAACCAGGCATTCGATTTCTTCATGACGCCATAATTCAGTACTTTCTTCGGTCTGGTTCTCAAAAGCAGGCGTAACATCTGAAATAAAGCCCGTAATGCCAAAATCACACCCGTCATCATCCGCCGGTAACGGTGGCGATTGTACGGATGTCCAGCGGGAGCGCACTTTATCGTCAGGCAAACCAGAAACACCACTCACCCAGCAACTCAGTGTGTGCTCCAGTTCCTCATCGTACTCAGGCCCAGGAGTGACAGATGTTAACCAACCCGCTTTATCACTACCGTTGCTCATCAAAAACACCTCCATCAAACAGCAATAACTCACCATGTGCCTGGGTAAACCAAGCGCAATGCAGGCTTCGTTCCCAGTAGCAGGTTATGATTGATTTAACAGGGATACCGACCGCAAAAATAAAGAAATAAGCGTGAGCAATTCGCGGTGGCAAATACGAAAAAGGCCGCAACAAAGTGCGACCTCTACAATTATTATTCAAATTTTCACTTCTATCGGTACGTAATAGCAAATGCTGCAAGAACCAAATGAAATAAGCCCCGATAAAGATATCGGGGCTTATTAGCTTTAGCGCTTATTCGCAACTTTAACTGATTAGTACACTACCATAGCTTTTTGCGTACGCGTAAGCTTTTTGTGCTCTCGTATTTCATCATCCATTTCTAACTTAATATCGAGCATAGCCAAACATCCCTGAACAAAACTTTCTCCCTTTTGTAACCGGGAACGCACTTCAATATCCGAGACTTCAATTAAACGCGCTATGGACCGTTTGGAAAGCCCTAACGCGTAGTACATAAATAAAACTTCAATTTCTTCAGACTTATCTACCGTTTGTAGCTTTGCTATACAAGCATCAATGATCAAGCCGTCATTATCACAGCAGGAAGGACGCAATGGACGAGTTGACGTAATCAGACCTTTAAATCCAGCAGCGATTGGTGGCCAATTGACACCTGTGTCATCATCAACCCAACCGCCCCAACGCTCTAAAACTTGTTGAATATTACGCATACATTTTGACCTTTTAACTTTTAGTAACAAATAGTAGTAAAAATTATTTTCGGAATGGTCTCATGCATCCATGCATTCGATATTATAACAAATTTCTCATTCTCTATTTCTGTGTTTCTCTGTTGCTTAACTACATCGTTTAAATACATCTTCTTACTAAGTCTATTAAATAAAAATACCAAACAACCCCTATTCGGACCAGGCTTAACTTTAGAGAAAAACTCATAATATCGTTGTTAACCCAGATAGTTACACGATACTTCCCTTCCTCATTTAAATATTTATCATTTAAATTTATAAGCTTCTCTTGATCCTCCAATATACCTTCTTTGAAAACACTCATAACCCAAAATAACATGAATGCTCTTTATTGTTTCTCGAAAATTTTAAAACAACATACCAGCCCCTCTTATTATAAGATAAAAAATGTATTAAATAAAAAATAGCACAGATTTTTTATCTCATAGATATTAAAGTGTAAAAAATATTCTGGATCAGCTTTAACATCGGTCGTGAAATGCGGATTTACACACCGAAATCAAGGATACAGAAATCATACTGTTGGTATGGTAATAAACAATAAACCAGCGTAAATACGGGATCTAACCAACAGTGTTTCAAATATCTTAACCAAATTAAACAAAGCATTTAAGGCATAAATAAGGGTAATGTTGCCAACGGCAAATTACCAATTATCAGGTAAATATCCATGCGAAAAGTTTTAACGCTGTCAAATATATCCTTCTTTGACCAACGAATTTTTTAACTCATACTATTCAATAGACAGTTTGTAGAAAATATTTTTCTAGTCTAAAGCTACTTTTATCTAATACGTTTTTACAATATCAATACCTTCCGCTATCTCTATCATGCCTCATCTCTTTTTTTCCTGATGTTCATCAGACTAATAGATAATTACACGCCATAGCAAACATTTTCTTACGCCTGAAAGACTGACATCACAAACACTAATATTTTTCTCTGTTAACTTTGACAAGCATAAATAAACCCGTATCACCTGAAAGTTTGCATTTCTTTTATTTTTGGTTTAACTGTTTCAATCTGATGAACAGTTAATTTTTTACAGGTACCCATTTTGCAAGAAATTATAACGAAAAACGTCGGGTCTTTCTGGATATATAAACAGTATTTCTATACGACGGCCATGAAAAAAGCCGCCATCCTCTAAAGAATGGCGGCTTCTCATTTGATTTGGTGCCGGCTACCGGAGTCGAACTGGTGACCTACTGATTACAAGTCAGTTGCTCTACCAACTGAGCTAAGCCGGCGTATTCCGGGGGCTGCCCCGAAAGCGTGCGCAGTATATTACAACCTGATATAAATAATCAAGCATAAATAATAGATTATTTAAAAACATAGCCAAAACTCTATCATTAGTAGTATATTCAACAACATACCACTATCCAAAGACACGCCCTGATGCCAGGTGCTACCCTGCATCTTTAGCATCAAGAAACACGTCACTTCTGACAAATCAGAAATAACAAAGAAATGCTTCATAACAATTTGTCACCTATCAAAAGATAGCCACTGGTCATAAAGCAGCCTTATTGTCTGACAGCAATGGAAGACAGGACATTCAAAGTTCCCAAATTATATGAAGGTTTGTTAGCATGTTAAAAAACAAATACTCAAAAAAGGCAACAAAACAGCAATTCTTCCACTGACCTTTCATTTATTACCATCCGGAAATAGTTGACTGCTATAAATGCAATATGCTATTTAAATTAGACGCAAGTCAAAAAAACTAAATCAGGTATGCGCTAGGATTAGGTATAAATTAGATCATTTCTACATGTTATTATAACTCAAATTATTAATTATGAGGTAGATTATGCCAGGCAAAAATAACTTAATTGCACATCAAGTTTTTTTTACCTTCAAGGATGGAATAAACTGGGATAGTGAAAAAGCTATATTAGCAGAGAAAGTGACTTTAAATCATATCAATGAGATAGGTGAAATTAAAGGATGGTTTTGTGGTCGCAGTACGGTAGACAGAAAGCAATCGGTTGATTTTAGTTTAATTGGTTACTTTGAAAGTTACGAAGACCTGAATATATATATAAATCATCCGGATCATGTAAAAGGCGTAGTGCTATGGAAAGAAATCAGTACATGGACCGTTTCGGATATTATTATCGACAAAAATAAATTAATCAATTTTGCTCAATTAATAGGAAAGTAGTATGGAGTTTGACGAAAGTCTGCATAAAAGCGTAGTCGTTATTGCTGATAGCCTGCCACTTGGTTTGGCAATGAATGCCGTAAGTGTCATTAGTGTTTCAATCGGTAAAAATATTAATGGAATCGTCGGGCACGATGTTTTTAGTAAAGACAGTATTTGTTATCCCGGTGTTGTCAAAACACCGCTGCCTATTTTGAAAGCAAGCCATGATGTTCTGGATGCTATTCATCATAAATTAAAATCTGATGATAATTTTAAGTTGAGCCCTTTCTCTTGTTTGGCTCAATCATGCAGAACATATGAGGAATATGAAGGGAAATTATCTGCTGAACATTCGGATGAATTGAAGTTATCTGGTATTGGCATAGTTGGACCAAAGAAAGATATCAATAAACTCACTGGCAACTTACCACTTTACAGGTAACACATTATGTATTCTATTTTTAGAAATGATCTTCATGAATTAGGGCTGAAATACCTGGCTGAACTAAAGCAATATATGTCTGGAGAGACAGATGTATCCGCATTGGAAAAAATACAATATGAAAAGTTGAATGAAATTATCAATTATGCAAAAAATGGATCATCATTCTATAATGAGCGTCTAAATGCAATAAATTCGAATAATGACGATAACACCTTATCTTCACTCATTGAGAAACTTCCCTTTACAACAAAGTCAGATTTAAGTAAAGCAGGGAACACAATATCATCAGATAGCCTGAGTAACGCCTGGATATATTATGAAACAACAGGTACAACCGGGCCTTCAACACCTTGCCCCCGTAATGAAATAGATTCTTTAGTGAATAATAGCTTTCTGACACTGCAATATGAGTCTATTTTTAATCAGGAAGGTAAACAACATATTATTGGCGTCATGGGGCCAACGGAATTACACTCCACCGGCGATACATTTGAAGATGTATTTCGCAGTTTAGGACATACCGTCATCAAAATGTGGCCTCGTTCGCCTGTTGTCGGTATGCACAGAGTGCTAAGGCTGATACAAGATCTTAAAATAACCGCTTTAGTTTGTACCCCTGCGGTCGCTGCTGAGTTGCTAAAATATTGTCGGGACAATGGATGTAATCCACAGAAATTAGGTATCGAAGTCATTTTAGTACTTGGCGAACTTATTACGCCAAACAGATTAAGAAACTTATCCCGCAACTGGGGAGCTAAAATTTACAACTGCATGTATGCATCGCAAGAAACCTCAATTTTAGCGGCTTGCAACGATACTAATAAGCTTATTACTATTCCATTCAATAATTACTATGAGCTGATTTGTCCTTTTACTCATCGAAAATTAAATGTTGGTGATAACCACGTTGCCGGCGAATTAGTGATCACACATTTATATAAAGGGAATAAGCCACTGATTCGATATAAAACAGGGGATATGGTTCGATGCAAAGCAATAGGCTTAAATCGCTGGGAAATCGAGCCTATCGGCAGAGTAAAAGATGTATTAGTGTTGAACAATACCAATGTGTACGCTTTTGACATTGAAAACGCAGTATTTGAAGAGCTTGAATATTGCTTTGAATACTTTATTGAAATCAACAATATATCGGGTACAGACGAACTGAAAATAACGTTAGAACCAAGCGATGAATTAAATGATGCTTCACTCATTAGCAAAATAAAGAAAAAAATGGAATCCAAATTCAATATGAAGGTCGATGTGCATGTCGGAGATGTTGGCGGGTTGATTGGCACGGCGGCAATGGTCAGCTGGAAAGCCGCACGGATCCATGACCTGAGAGATGATAACAACAATATTGAGCGAAATTCAGCTTTAGAAATCATGAAAAAGAGGGCAGCTAAATGACAACCAATATCGTTAGTCCGGTTCATAAAGATTGGATCGTATTTCTAGACGGAGAATATATTAACTTTAGCAGCGCAACCTTTCTCGCCAGTACCCAGGCTTTAAATTACGGCACCGGTATATTCGAAGGGATACGAGCTTATTGGGATCAGGATAACAACCAACTCAATTTATTTAGAGTACATGAGCACTATGAACGGTTAATTCAATCGGCAAAAACACTGAAAATTGAATTACCTTACACCAGTCATGAATTGACCGATATTACCAAAAATATCATTATTAAAAACGGATTTAAACAAGACATTTATATAAGACCATTGGCGCTTAAAAAATCATTAATGCCTGGTGAAAAATTTGGCGTTAAGCTAAGTGGTGTAGACTCAACCCTCTGTATTAATATGTTGCCTATGGGCGCTTACGCTAAAAAAACGGCTTCCAAGTGTCTTATTTCAAAATGGCGGCGTGTATCGAATGCAGCCATTCCCTCTTCTGCCAAAATTACCGGCACCTATGTTAATTCTGCACTTGCTTACGAAGATGCCAAAGAACATGGATTTGATGATGCGATTATGCTGAATGAACAAGGCATGTGTGCAGAAGCAAGTACATCAAACGTTTTTATTGTTAAAGATAATTGTGTTATTACACCATCGCTTGATTCTGGCATTCTTAATGGAATAACCAGACAATCTGTTTTCGATATTTGTAAATTTCACAATATTCCCTGTATCGAGTCAGAAGTGCAACAAAAGGATCTCTATGAAGCAGATGCCTGTTTCTTAACAGGTACTGGCATTGAAATATCAATTGTTTCGCAAATAGACGATATATCATATATTCAAAAGGAAGATTCCATAGCCAATATTATCGCTAAAGATTATCAAGAAATAGTGAGAGGCAGAATCGGTGAGTTTTCACATTGGTTAAGTCCGGTTTATTAGTGTAAATCCAGGAGACACCATGGAGTGTGTTTTTTTTAGTTTCGACAAAGAGATATTTGATGTTTTAAATATAGCGACTTTAGGCCCGTCAGGTACAAGTAGTGAGCAATCGGCTATCCGTTTTGGTGAGTTTGCAATTGAAAACAAAGTAGCCAAAAGTTACCAAGTTGTTCTATGTAATACTTACGAAGAAGCCAGCAGTCAGATTATTTTAAAAGACTGCCAGGCATTGGTGGTAGCCAATGCTTATTACAATATTAGTGAGTTTTACATGGACAATAGATTTAATTTGTCCGCCGCATTTTTAAATTACACACCAAATTATGGTATAGCTATTCGTGACGAATTAACTAAAGATAACATAGTCATTGCAACCCATCCGGCACCAAAGGCGTTAATCCCAGAATTGCTGCCTGATAGCCTGAAAATAGCGGATATCATTTTTAAAGATTCAACAAGTTCAGCCGCTAAAGCGGTCGCCAATTTAGAGGTAGATGCCGCACTAACGACGGAAGTAGCAGCAAAATTACACAAACTAAAGTTTATTTCTCATATTCGACCAATTAAAATGCTTTGGTCAGTATTTACATCTGCATAAGAGCCAATATCGCTCTGAAATATGCAACTATATAGATCTATTTAAAATTTCGATATACGGAGATTATTATGTCTTTACTTACTTTACACTCAATTACTACCACACCTGAAAAGAGCAAGAGATTACTTCAGAGTTCCATTGATGATTTTGGCTGGGTACCTAACCAAAGTGGTTATATGTCGGAATCTCCTTCATTATTAGCCGCTTATCAACGCGCACATGACTTATTTATTGATAGCTCACTGAATGAAGAAGAAAAAGCGGTAGTGTGGATCACCACTGGAATAGAAAATGGTTGTGACTATACCGTTCAGGCACATGCTTTTATTGCCGTTCATAATGGTGTAGATAAAAAAACAGTTAAAGCATTAATTGAAAAAACAGATGATCTCTCCCCACGATTACTAGCGCTGCGTGAATTCACTGTAGACGTTATTTACTGCCGGGGACAATTGAAAAGAAGTGCCATTGATTTGTTCTTAAGCCGTGGTTTCAGTAAACAGAATATGCTGGATGTCGTGTTAGGTGTTTCTCAAAAGAATATGTCTACCATTCTCAATAGCATTGCCGGAACTGAAATTGATGATAATTTCAAGTTGGGCGACCTTTAATTGATCACTGATATTGAAAGGCATCAATATGCTTTATGTCGATAAAGAAGCCGTTGCACGTTATTTGACGATGGAGCTTAGTCTTAAACTAAGCGAAATAGCCTTTAAATTGCAATCGGAAAGAAAAGTAGAGCAACCTTTACGCAATATCGTGAAAGGCGAAGACGGCAGCTTAATGGGCACCATGCCAATTTATATAAAGGAAGGGCCATATCAAGGGTTTGGGTTAAAGTCAGTGGTAGTAAGATTTCAAAGTAATGGTAGTAAACCTTCACACGTTGGTAGTGTGCTGGTTTACGACGAGCCAGGTGTTTCAGGTATAGCTGTAGTGGATGCTGGCGCTATTACCGAAATTCGCACCGCGGCCGCTTCTGCTTATGCAACCCATCTTCTCGCTGCAAAAGACGCCAGCCGGTTGGCGATACTTGGCACTGGCCTACAGGCAAGAGCACATTTGCAAGCCATGCTATATGTTCGTCCTATTAAGGAAGTCACTCTATGGGGTCGCAGTGAGGAAAGATGCCGTGAGTTTGCCATATGGTGTGATAAAACTCTCAACCTTGCTATTTCGATCAAATCCTCACCTGCTGAGGCGGTGCTCAATAGTGACATTATTTGCACAACCACAGCATCACGAAACCCTATAATCAGTAGAAAAGAGTTACCGGCTAAATGCCATGTCAATGCCATTGGCGCTTCGGCACTGGGATTCCAGGAACTGAACGAAGATATGTATAGCAATACTGCCCTGTTTACTGATTCCAACGAATCGGTACTGGCTGCCTCACAATCTGTCATTAAAGCACGGGAGAAAGGCATTCTCAGCGAATCAGCGATTGGAATAGAAATTGGTACCGTTTCTCAATTTCATGCCAATTTGTCTGAGCAAGGTGTAACTATATTCCAATCCGTCGGTTTGGCCGTCCAAGATATGGTATTTTCCCGGGAAGTCATTCGACAACTAATAAAAATGTCTTAACTGTTTTAGATAAAAATGTGTCAAAGTTAAGGCAATCCATGTTAGAAAAATGGGGTTGTCGTTCTATACTAAAATCCTTACTTGTCACTTGCATACGCAAGTGACATTTCTGTGTTTAAGTATTTCGATGGGTTATCTTTGAGAGGGAATATATGCTAGAAGTGTCACAAATACTCACTTATACAGCAGCACTTGCTGTTGCAGCCGCGATACCAGGCCCTGGTATGGCAGCCGTAGTTGCCAGAAGCGTGAATGGTGGCGCGTTAACTGCATTTAGTATGTTGTTTGGCCTAGTTATTGGCGATCTAACTTATCTGTCTTTTGCTATATTTGGTTTGTCCATTATTGCGAGCCACTTTGACACTTTATTTGCTATTGTGAAATGGGGCGCTGCATTGTATTTGAGTTATTTGGCATGGCAATTCTGGTTTGCAGATCATCAACCGATTGGTGAAGGCCAACCCACTAATAAGAAAGCACTGGCTGCGGCATGGTTATCTGGTCTAACCATAACATTAGGCAATCCTAAAACCATTGCCTTCTATCTTGCGCTGTTACCTTTGGTAATTAATATGGAATCTATCTCGCTGCAAATCTGGGGATTCATGTTAGTGCCACTGACTATTTTTGTCTTAGTCGCCGTAGGAGCAGTATTTATTTTCGGCGCCCTCAGTATTCGGCATCTGTTATCAAGCCAGCGTGCGCAACAGCTTATGTATAGGGGCGCATCGGTCATTATGTTAGGTGCTGCGGTCGCAATGCTGGTTCAAAACGTTTAATTTCTTACTCTTTCCACAGTCTATTTCCACGGTTTTATTGAATAAGAATCTGTCTCAGCAAATGTTATTATTGCAAATTATTCTTATCAATAAATCGTGGACACAATCAATCCTATGTCATGAAAATGGATTAATTATCATCTGAGTAACACGCCACCATAAAAAACCCCATGCACAATAATGCATGGGGTTAGTATTTGGCGGAAGGATAGAGATTCGAACTCTAGGATGGTTTCCCATCGGCGGTTTTCAAGACCGCTGCCTTCGACCGCTCGGCCATCCTTCCATGGCGCAGGATTATGCTCTATAGCATGATAATATGTCTAGTCTTTATCGCAAAAATTCTATGATTTTTTACTGTTTGCTCAATCCGCGATCGACAATATCATTCTCTGCCCTGATCCTGCTAGAATTAGCATAAATACATCGGATCATCAGATTCACCAATTTAACGAGCTCGCTAGCACAGCCAAGCAATTATTAAGGCTTTTACTCAACGAATGTATAACAAACAATCTTCTATTAATTCATCAACCATAAACCGTTACTATGGCTTGTTCATTGTCCTGCTTTTTGTTTCCCTGTTTCTATACAGCTATAACTACTTCAACGCCTGGCTGATGGGGAAAAAGTATGCACTGAATAGCGTTTCAACCAAAATAGTATTACAGATAGAAGATTATCGTTACCACGCTAATGCTATCTTTGAACAAGCCAATATCTCATCTTTTAAACCACAGGAACCCGTTTCGCCAATGAAGCTACGACCTGATGTTTACTGGCTTGAGAGTCGTTATCAAACTGTCGATACCATTATCTTTGGTCACCATAGCGCTGCAAGTGCAGAGTTGGCGCAACGCCTTTCCAATTATATGGAGATTTTGTGGGGTGCCCGCAATGAATACAACTCTATGTACTACCTGAATGGTAAAGATAACAGTCTGTTTCTGATAACAACTTATTCTATTCTTAAGCCAGAATTAAGATTCAAAGAAAGTTATCTAACACTGACTGCCGAATCGAAACGCTCAGAAATGCTGATGCAATCCACAGCGTTAGATGAACGGGAAAATATTTCATCAATCCGCAAACTCAGCGGCGAGAATATCTATTTCTATACTTACCGGGCAACGTTCAATTCACCCGGGCAACTGGCAACAGTTATCGCTTTTGATCTGCCTATCTGTCATCTTCTTCCTATGGATATAGCGGCAAAAAACTTCATCTTATTGTCTAACGACACACAAAATCCCCATGAAACTAATAAAGTGAATATCTCACAGAATGGCTTCTGGCTCGAATTTTCTCAACCGCTCAATGGTACGCAATACAAGCTACTGTATCGGATATCACTCAAAGATTTACTGATCGATTTATTATACAGAAACATCTGGCTATTACTGGCTGATTCAATCTTTATTATCCTGTCCTTGGGTGGTCTTATTTACATTCGTAGAAAATATATTGCCCCAAATGCACTTATGAATCACGAGCTACAAATCAAGGATGCATTAAGTCACGAAATTATCTCCAACATCCCGATTGGCTTACTGATTTATGATTTCTCAACAAATCAGACAATTATGAGCAATAATATTGCCGATCATCTGTTGCCTAATATAGACTTAAACAAAATCAAGATGATGGCGAAACAGCATCATGGCGTCATTCAGACATCAATTGACGATGCAGTCTATGAAATTAAAGTGTACAGCATCCACCTGTTGCCAGAGACTTATCTGTTTTTACTGCAAGATAAAGACCAGGAAGCATTAATTAACAGACGATTACAACTTGCTCATCTGGAACACGATAAGAGCGTACAAGCCCGGCGTTTTATGCTAACTAACATTCGTTCTGAGTTAAAACAACCCATAAAGGAATTAAATAACATCGCTTGCCAACTAAAGCAAATACTCATAGAAGAAAAAAGTGATCGTATCGTTGACAATTTATTAGCTAAATCCGCATATATATCCGATTGGATCGAAAATATCTCATTACTCAATGAATTAGAATCAGGTGACTGGCAAGCAAAAAATAAGTCGTTTTCATTGTCATCTATATTAGAAGATATTCTTAAAGAAGTATTTCTAAAGATAAATAATAAGGGATTAAATTATTACTATCATTGTAATATTAATCCTGAATCTCTATTTATCGGTGATGGCTTCATCATCAGTAAAATCATCCTGATGTTGGTTAATTATGCAATCACGATCACATCTTATGGAAAAATATCACTCATAGTTAATTATTCTCAAGAATACAAAAATCATATCCAAATCGAAGTAATGGATACAGGCTCCGGGCTTAATGCAAAAGAATTGACTAATTTGAATTATCCATTTTTAATCAAAACAACCGGCGATAAATATCAATCTAATTCAGGAATGACTTTTTATCTATGTAATCAATTGTGTAAAAAATTAAATGGTCATTTTACTATAAACAGCAAACCCAGCCTTGGTACACATTACACTATCAGTCTGCCCTTGATAATCGACCAAGACCAATGCCCACAGCTATTGGAAGACATTACTGCTTTACTGGATATCAGCAATACTGAAATCTGTAAGATTACACAGAATCACCTGAATCATTATGGCGCGGCTTACTTTGATAAAAAGAAAGAAAATATGAACAGAGAATACGATATCATATTGACAGATAAGCCGTATAATTCAGCGAAATCGACTATATTATTGGTTGATAATCTGCCAGGCTTTGAGCAGATAAAATCTGACTATATTCGGTGTAATTACAACCTAAGCGAAGCTGTTATTAATGCCATTTCGTTATTAATTGAGAGAAGTTTCAGTTTTAACGAATTGGATGCCGATTCAGAAATGTCAGTATTTAACGATAAAAACAGTGATTACGATTTTGACAATGTTATAAATAGTTATCAAAAACAACTGGCTGATAGCGATTACCGACAATTATTTATCGAGACAGTACCGATAGATATTAATAAACTGTATACTGATATAGAGCAATATGATTTGGTATCACTTTCGCAAACAGCACATCGCCTGAAAGGCGTCTTTGCTATGTTAGACCTGGAATTCCTCAAACTTTCTTGCGAAACACTGGAACAACGCATAACAGACAGTAACAAAATAGAGATTAAAAATAGCATTAGCCACATTGACGCCATCGTCAAACAGCTATTGCAACAGGGTAACTAATAAGATGAATAACCTTAACGTCATTATTGCTGATGACCATCCAATTGTTCTGTTTGGCATCCGCAAATCACTTGAACGGCTTGACTGGATCAACGTTGTAGCCGAGTCTGAAGACTCAACTACATTGATCAACAATCTGTCCTGTATTAAAGCAAACGTACTGATCACTGATTTATCCATGCCTGGCGACACCTATGGCGATGGGATCAATTTGATTAAATACATCAAACGCCATTATCCCAGGCTATCAATCATTGTTCTAACCATGAACAATAATCCGGCAATTTTAAGTGCTGTACTTGAACTTGATATTGAAGGAATAGTCTTAAAACAAGGAGCACCTACAGATTTACCTGATGTACTGACCGCCCTGAAACAAGGGGAAAGATTTATACCAGAGAGTGTTTCCGAACTGTTGAAAAAAGTGACAGAAACTCCCTACAGCGACAAACCATTATCACAAAAAGAGAGTGAGGTCATACGCCTGTTTGCCCAAGGCTTCCTGGTGACAGACATTGCAAAAAAACTCAATCGCAGTGTCAAAACAATCAGCAGTCAGAAAAAATCAGCAATGGTAAAGCTGGGAGTCAATAACGATATTGCGCTACTCAATTATCTTGCTTCTGTCGCTATCAATACGGACGATCATATTCAGTAAATACGATCCTTTAATATGAAAGTCATTCTGATGCCCGGCGTCTACTTGTACCGGGCATTATTTCAAGCGCCAATATTCCTGACTCCGCCCAGTATTTGTCTAAGCGTAAGCAGGGAAACAGGCTTAGACAAACAGTCATTCATTCCTGCATCAATACAGCGTTGCTTTTCTTCTGCAAGTGCATTTGCCGTAATACCAATAATCGGCAGTTCACACTCTGCATTCCGTAAATGCGTTGTCAACGCATAACCATCCATATTAGGCATATTGACGTCCGTCAGAATGATATCAACACGCCCTTTTTGCAAATACTCCAGCGCATCTAATCCATCATTCGCCATCGCTGTCTGAAAACCAATAGATTTTAATTGGTCAGTCAATAAATGGCGGTTGATAGGATGATCATCCACCACCAAAACCATAATAGTATTAAACTGGGTGTTTGCCGGTAAAACAGGCGATACGGTATTCAACACCTCGTTATTACTCGGTGAAATTAACCTCTCAATCAATATGGGCAAATCATACAAATGGTAAGTATTATGTAGCCAATAGCTTTTTCTGATTTGTTCCGGCGAGCCAATATAGTCCGTTGATAACTCAACACAAGCATATACAGGGGAAACCACAGCATCAGGGAAATCGCTGATAATAATTTCACTGCCATCAGTGTTCTGACCACTATATAAAACAATATGTAAACCATAATGAATCAGAAAACGCTGTAAAAAATCCTCAAGATAAAGATTACGTATAGCCAGGATAACTTTTTGCTCTTGCTGGCACTGATTCATTAACTGAATTTTCGGCCTATATTTTGCGTTGTATAAAGGTAAGCGGATAGAAAACATACTGCCTATTTGTGGCTGTGAAATCACTTCAATATCACCATCCATCAGGTTGATCAATTTTTCACAAATCGCCAGGCCAAGACCCGTTCCCTGAGATGAGCTTTCCGTATTTGGCATTATTTGAAAAAACGGATCAAACAACTGAATCAGTGCCTTATCAGAAATGCCGACTCCCGTATCCTTTATTCTGACGTACAAGTAATCTCTATCAACTGTCACATGGATAATCACACACCCTGTATCAGTGAATTTAATCGCATTATTTAACAAGTTAGATATGACCTGTTGCAATCGAACAGGATCATTGCGGATATAATCCGGTACATCCGGTTCGATATAGCAATATAAGGTCAACGGCTTTTTCACAACCAACGGTAGATAGTTAGAAATAACATGAGAGATAACTTCCTGACAGGAAAATTCTCTGGATTCAATTTTGAGCTGTTTAGATTCAATCTTTGAGAAATCGAGAATATCACTGATAATTTTCAGCAACAGAGCTGAAGAATTACTCATCGTTGATAACAAACGGACAGACTCAGCAGGCAATGAATGAGCCTGTAATAACTCCAGATTGCCAATAATACCGTAAAGAGGCGTTCTCAATTCGTGGCTGACCGTAGCCAAAAACATGGACTTAGAATAGTTAGCCTGTTCCGATGCCAATGCCATTTCCTGTAATGATTTTTCCATCCGTACACGGACACTGATATCAACCAATACGCAAATTGCCACCTCTTCATTTCTGTAGCGGGAATGCACAAAACTGATTTGCAAATGATGATGATTACTGGTTACCACATCAACATAACTGCTAGTTCTGTCACAAATAATATGAATAATACGTTCCCGGTCTTCATGAGTCAGCATTCTCAAATAATTATGCGCCAACTCATTGCTCAGAATATTACTGCCATCACTTACCCGCAATATACTGATCCCAACCGGGGCTGACGCGACAATTTTATGATTAAACTGTTCATGCTCCTCCAGACGAATGGCATTTTCTTCAGCCGGAACAAACATCTTGCGCTCAAACAGATACACCAAAGTAATAATGACAACAGCAGATAGTACATTAAGCACAATACTGCTAATAATCTGTAGTTTAAAACCCTCGAAAATGTTTTTCAGTGGAAGCGCGTAAATGATACTGAATGAAGATGGCATTAGCCGACGTTTTAACAATAAATCAGTAAAATTATCATCATAACCAAAATAAGGTGATTCCAGCTGATAATCGGCATAATGAAGTTTGTACTCATCATTTGCCGGATAGTGCAAAACAGGTTGATTACTGCGATTTAATAGGGTTATTGAAATCGGGCGGTCTTGTCTCTGAATAAAAGTATCTAGCCTGATGAACTGTTCAATGCCTATCATTGCAACCATCTGACCATTGACATATACCGGCGCCAACACATAGAGATGACCGCTATCAGATCTTGCTCCAGGCATCACCCAATAAACATTTCGTTCTTTACCCTGATCTTTCAGGCTAATCAGTCTGCGAGAGTTTTCATAGACTATTTTTTTCAATGTATCAGGTTCAGTCGAGGTATTACGAATAGAAAAATTCACCATACACATACTTTTCGTTCCCACCAGAAAAATCTGATTCAAGCCCTGAGGAGCGGCAAGATTATCTTTCCAGTAAAAGATCAAGTTATTCAACGAATTTAAATAACTATGGGTATTTTTACGAAAGGTATGACAATCAGCGCTTTGATTCAGAGGATGATAAGAAAACGCCGGGTTATTATGTGGAAAATCAAGAATAGCAATTTTTTCATTAGAATTGAGCAAATGCTTTTCTGTCATATATTGAATATCCCGCAGAACACTTGCTGTATGACGCACATAAGAGAGTGTGGAATCATAATTAGCATTGTATTCTTGCCGGATATCAGACTTTACTTCATTAAAAATATTCACCAGGTAAAAAGCCGTTAATAAGGCGCCCAACGCCCACAACATAAAACCAAGCACCCGAAAAAGATAACGGGATATTTTCAGTGATGTACGAAAAGAAGAAAGATATCTCAAAAGGCTACCTGATAACAACGAACATCATTCAATGTAATGAATGACAGGATATACCAGAGTTCGAGGATCACAAAGAATCACCTGTTGCATATTTCGATATTAATCAAAATCTTTCTTAAAAAAAACAGGCACCGAAGTACCTGTTTTCTTAATTGAGTGAAAAAATGTCTTCACTTAAACCGGATCAGTTGACTCGCTGCTGCCAGCATCAGGTGAATGGGTATCATCGTTTTCCAACGCCTCCCCTTCTTCTACCAGCTCATCTTCATCATCTTCAGGTTCAGCAACCCGTTGCAAGCCGACAACTTTTTCATCCTCAGCGGTACGAATCAGTGTTACACCCTGAGTATTCCGGCCAACAACGCTGACCTCAGATACCCTGGTACGTACCAATGTACCAGCATCGGTAATCATCATAATCTGATCAGTGGGATCAACCTGAATTGCGCCGACCACATTACCATTACGCTCGCTGACTTTAATTGAGATAACCCCCTGAGTTGCACGGGATTTGATTGGATACTCGTTTTCAGCGGTACGTTTACCGTAACCATTTTCAGTGACAGTCAGAATCTCCCCTTCTCCACGCGGGATAATCAGGGAAACAACTTTGTCTTCACCGCTCAGTTTGATACCACGTACACCAGTAGCTGTACGCCCCATTGAACGAACAGCGCCCTCTTCAAAGCGGACAACTTTACCCTCAGCGGAGAACAACATAACTTCGTTACTGCCGTTAGTCAGGTCAACGCCGATCAGCTCATCACCTTCATTGAGATTAACCGCAAGAATACCGGCACTGCGCGGACGGCTGAAATCTTGTAATGCCGTTTTCTTCACTGTCCCGCTGGCCGTAGCCATAAAGACGTACAGCCCTTCTTCATATTCACGCACTGGCAGAATCGCAGTAATTCGCTCATCTTGCTCCAGCGGCAAAAGGTTCACAATCGGACGACCGCGAGCACCACGGCTGGCCTCAGGTAATTGATAAACCTTCATCCAGTACAGGCGGCCACGGCTGGAGAAGCAAAGGATCGTATCGTGAGTATTCGCCACCAGCAGCCTGTCAATGAAATCTTCTTCTTTGATACGTGCTGCGGATTTCCCTTTACCACCACGGCGTTGCGCTTCATAGTCAGACAATGGCTGATATTTGACATACCCCTGATGTGACAATGTGACAACAACATCTTCCTGATTAATCAGATCTTCGATATTGATATCAGCGGTGTTCTCCGTGATTTCAGTACGACGGGCGTCATTATACTGCGCTTTGACTGCCAACAGCTCTTCACGGATCACCTCCATCAGGCGCTCCGGGTTTTCCAGAATGAACATTAATTCACCGATTAATGTCAGCAATTCACGGTATTCATCCAGCAATTTTTCATGCTCAAGACCCGTCAGTTTTTGCAAACGCAGATCCAGAATTGCCTGTGCCTGTTGCTCGGTCAGATAATATTTACCTTCATGCACGCCATATTGCGGCTCCAGCCATTCAGGACGAGCAGCATCATCACCGGCACGTTCAAGCATAGAAGCAACATTGCCTAACTCCCACGGTTGAGCAATTAATGCGGCTTTTGCCTCGGCCGGTGCCGGAGCACGGCGAATCAGTTCGATAATAGGATCGATATTCGCCAGCGCCACCGCCAATGCTTCAAGAATATGGGCACGCTCACGGGCTTTACGTAATTCAAAAACGGTGCGACGGGTGACTACTTCGCGGCGGTGGCTGACGAACGCGGAAAGAATGTCTTTCAGATTCAGCAGCTTTGGTTGCCCCTGATGCAGAGCCACCATGTTGATACCAAAAGAAACCTGAAGCTGAGTCAGGGAATAGAGGTTATTCAGAACCACTTCACCCACCGCATCACGTTTCACTTCGATCACAATACGCATGCCGTCTTTATCAGATTCGTCACGAAGTGCACTAATCCCTTCGATGCGTTTTTCTTTCACCAGCTCGGCAATTTTTTCAATCAGGCGGGCTTTGTTAACCTGATAAGGAATTTCGTGAACCAGGATAGTTTCACGGCCATTTTTCTCATCAACTTCGATTTCAGCACGGGCACGGATATAAATTTTACCGCGGCCAGTCCGGTAAGCTTCCTGAATACCCCGACGACCATTAATGATGGCCGCTGTCGGGAAATCCGGACCTGGAATATACTGCATCAGACCTTCAATGCTGATGTTTTCATCTTCAATATAAGCCAGACAACCATCAATAACTTCGGATAAGTTATGAGGAGGAATGTTAGTCGCCATACCCACTGCGATACCGGAGGAACCATTGATCAGCAGATTAGGTACTTTGGTCGGCATAACTTCCGGGATCTGCTCTGTACCATCATAGTTCGGCACAAAATCGACAGTCTCTTTTTCCAGATCCGCCAGCAGCTCATGGGCAATTTTCGCCATGCGCACTTCGGTGTAACGCATCGCCGCGGCTGAGTCACCATCGACTGATCCAAAGTTACCCTGACCATCGACCAACATATAGCGCAGGGAAAACGGCTGCGCCATACGAACAATCGTGTCGTAGACCGCGCTGTCCCCATGTGGGTGGTATTTACCGATGACGTCGCCGACAACACGGGCAGACTTCTTGTAGGGTTTATTCCAATCATTTCCCAGTACACTCATTGCGAAAAGTACGCGACGGTGTACCGGCTTCAGTCCATCTCGAACATCTGGTAGTGCGCGCCCGACAATAACAGACATCGCATAATCCAGATACGAGCTCTTCAGCTCTTCTTCGATATTGACCGGTGTGATTTCTCTGGCAATGTCGCTCATGGAGCCCACTATCCCTCATAATTCCGGATTCAAAGGTTTAGAACTATACCACAAATCAATAGTTTTATAAAAATCAGATACGGGTATTTAAAAATTAAGCCATGTATACTATGACTAAAACGGAGTAAATCCACCTGTAAAGCAAGTTTAAGGAGCGACAACCGCTGATGAATGTTAAAACCCCCTCCACAACAAGCAATGTTGACCAACAGGAAATCGAGAAATTTGAAGCGGTTGCTTCCCGCTGGTGGGATTTGGGCGGTGAATTTCAGCCACTGCACCGGATTAACCCACTGCGCCTGAATTATATTTTGCAACGTTCCGGCGGCATTTTCGGTAAGAAAATCTTAGACGTGGGTTGTGGCGGCGGTATTTTGTCGGAAAGTATGGCCCGTGAAGGTGCGGAAGTAACCGGGCTTGATATGGGTACTGAGCCGCTTCAAGTAGCCAGACTGCACGCCCTTGAAGCAGGCATCCCCGTGACTTATGTACAGGAAACCGTGGAAAGCCATGCAGAAAAATATCCACAGGCTTATGATATCGTCACCTGTATGGAAATGCTGGAGCATGTACCGGACCCGCAATCGGTTGTCCATGCCTGCGCACAGTTAGTCAAACCCGGTGGACACGTCTTCTTCTCTACCATTAACCGCAACAAGAAAGCCTGGCTTATGGCGGTGATCGGTGCGGAATATATTCTGAAAATGGTACCGAAAGGAACCCATGATGCGAAGAAATTTATTCGCCCATCAGAATTAATCGGCTGGATTGACAGAACACCACTGCAAGAACAGCACATTATCGGCCTGCATTATAACCCGCTAACGGATAAATTTACCCTCGGTCACAATGTGGACGTCAATTATATATTACACACCCAGTATGTCTGACATATTCATCTGACAGATTAATAAATCGGCAAATAAATCCTATTTTCAGGAATTTTTTTACTCATTTTTACCGGTGTTTCTGTCGGAGCAACCGCTAGTAATGATGCAGGCTTCCGGCTTTTTAATAAATTTAGTCCTCAAGTTATCCACAAGAATCCGTATTTTTGTGCACTTGATAAAAGCTGTTTTTAACATTATCTTGTTGTCATTATTTAGTGTACCCCCTACATATTGTGTTCCTTAACATTCCATTACCACTACTCTCTCGTTGGTTTCTTCACCACTGAGGGGGTTATGTTTTGGTCTGAGTTAAAGACACAAAGCAGGTGGGAGCAAGTCTGAAAGTAAATGTAAGGTATGCTTGTCCATGAACCATAGTCTGCTAGTAACAAAGCGTGATGGCCACAAAGAACGAATTGACCTTGAGAAAATCCACCGGGTTATTAACTGGGCAGCCGACGGTCTGAAAAATGTCTCGGTATCACAAGTAGAACTGCGTTCTCAAATCCAATTTTACGACAGTATCAAAACCTCAGATATCCACGAGACGATGATTAAAGCTGCCGCGGACCTTATCTCCGGTGATGCACCAGACTATCAGTATCTGGCAGCCCGCCTGGCAATTTTCAACCTGCGTAAAAAAGCCTACGGTCAATTTGAGCCACCAGCCCTGTATGATCACGTATCCCGTATGGTGGAAATGGGCAAATATGACAAACACTTGCTGGCAGACTACTCGAAAGAAGAATTCGAGCAAATGAACGAGTTTATTGACCACTGGCGTGATATGAATTTCTCTTACGCAGCGGTCAAACAGCTCGAAGGTAAATACCTGGTTCAAAATCGTGTTACCGGTGAAATTTATGAGAGTGCTCAGTTCCTTTATATTCTGGTAGCCGCCTGCCTGTTCTCCGGTTATCCGAAAGAAACCCGGCTGGACTATATCCGTCGTTTTTACGACGCAGCTTCCACGTTTAAAATTTCCTTACCAACGCCCATCATGGCAGGTGTGCGCACCCCTACCCGTCAATTCAGCTCCTGCGTATTGATTGAGTGTGATGATAGCCTGGACTCCATTAATGCCACTTCCAGCGCCATTGTGAAATATGTTTCCCAACGCGCAGGTATTGGCATCAACGCGGGTCGTATTCGTGCATTGGGCAGCCCAATTCGTAACGGTGAAGCCTTCCACACCGGCTGTATTCCGTTCTACAAGCATTTCCAGACAGCCGTAAAATCCTGTTCGCAGGGGGGTGTCCGTGGCGGTGCCGCGACGCTGTTCTATCCACTGTGGCACCTGGAAGTTGAAAGCCTGCTGGTGCTGAAAAATAACCGTGGCGTTGAAGGCAATCGTGTCCGTCATATGGACTACGGCGTACAGCTCAACAAATTAATGTATGAGCGCCTGATCAAAGGTGAAGATATTACCCTGTTCAGCCCATCTGACGTCCCTGGATTATATGATGCATTCTTTGCGGATCAGGATAAATTTGAACGTCTGTATACTCAATATGAGCAGGACAGCAATATCCGTCAGCAACGCCTGAAAGCGGTTGATCTCTTCTCCCTAATGATGCAGGAACGTGCTTCCACCGGACGTATCTACATTCAGAACGTTGACCACTGCAACACGCACAGCCCATTTGATCCATCAGTCGCTCCTGTACGCCAGTCAAATTTGTGTCTGGAAATTGCACTGCCAACCAAGCCATTGAATGATATCAATGATAAAAATGGCGAAATCGCGCTGTGTACACTGTCCGCATTCAACCTGGGTGCGATTGAAAATCTTGATGAGCTGGAAGAACTAGCAACTCTGGCCGTCCGTGCGCTTGACGCCCTGCTTGATTATCAGGACTACCCGATCATTGCCGCAAAACAAGGGGCAATGGGTCGCCGTACTTTAGGTATTGGTGTCATCAACTATGCTTACTATCTGGCAAAACATGGCGTACGTTATTCAGATGGCAGCGCTAACAACCTGACGCACAAAACATTTGAAGCTGTCCAGTATTACCTGTTGAAAGCTTCCAATGAGCTGGCGAAAGAGCAAGGCGCTTGCCCGTGGTTTAAAGAAACCACCTATTCTGAAGGTATCCTGCCTATTGATACCTACAAAAAAACGCTGGATACATTGGTCAATGAGCCACTGCACTATGATTGGGAAACGTTGCGCCGTGATATCAAACAACAAGGTCTGCGTAATTCAACATTATCCTCTTTGATGCCGTCAGAGACATCTTCACAGATCTCTAACGCCACCAACGGCATTGAACCGCCTCGTGGTTACATCAGCATCAAAGCATCAAAAGATGGCATTTTGCGTCAGGTTGTACCGGAGTATGAACGTCTGAAAGGCGCTTATGAACTCCTGTGGCAAATGCCGGGTAATGATGGCTACTTGCAGTTGGTAGGTATCATGCAGAAATTTATCGATCAGTCGATCTCTGCCAATACCAACTATGATCCGACACGTTTCCCTAGTGGAAAAGTGCCGATGAATCAGCTGCTGAAAGATTTGCTACTCGCCTACAAATATGGTGTGAAGACACTGTATTACCATAATACACGTGATGGTGCGGAAGACGTTCAGGGTGACCTGGAAGAAGTCGTGGAATCAGCTGATTCCGATTGTGAAGGCGGCGCGTGTAAGATTTAATTTGAGGAAGTTATGGCCTATACCACCTTTTCGCAGGTAAAAAACGATCAGTTACAGGAGCCGATGTTCTTTGGTCAGCCGGTGAACGTAGCTCGTTATGACCAGCAAAAGTACCCGATTTTCGAGAAACTGATCGAAAAACAGCTCTCCTTCTTCTGGCGTCCGGAAGAAGTTGACGTGTCCCGCGACCGTATTGACTACAATGCGTTGCCGGATCATGAAAAGCATATTTTCATTAGTAACCTGAAATACCAAACGCTGTTGGACTCTATTCAGGGTCGCAGCCCGAACGTGGCGTTTCTGCCCTTGATCTCCATTCCTGAGCTGGAGACCTGGGTTGAAACCTGGTCTTTTTCCGAGACGATTCACTCACGTTCTTATACGCACATCATCCGTAATATCGTTAACGATCCGGCGGTTGTGTTTGATGATATTGTCACTAATGAAGAAATTCTGAAACGTGCGAAAGATATTTCCGCTTACTACGATGATCTGATTGAGATGACCAACAACTACCAGTTGTTTGGTGAAGGAACGCATCAGGTTGCGGGTAAAACCATTACTACCAGTCTGCGTGAACTAAAAAAGCAGTTGTATCTATGCCTGATGAGCGTTAACGCACTGGAAGCGATCCGCTTCTACGTCAGCTTTGCCTGTTCATTTGCTTTTGCCGAACGCGAACTGATGGAAGGTAACGCTAAAATCATCAAACTGATTGCCCGTGACGAAGCACTGCATCTGACAGGCACTCAGCACATGCTGAATCTGTTACGCTCTGGTCAGGATGACCCGGAAATGGCTGAAATTGCCAAAGAATGTGAACAACAGTGTTACGACCTGTTTGTTCAGGCGGCGGAGCAAGAAAAAGAGTGGGCGGATTACCTGTTCAAAGAAGGTTCTATGATCGGTTTGAATAGAGATATTCTGTGTCAGTATGTTGAATACATCACCAATATCCGTATGCAGGCTGTTGGGCTAAAACTGCCATTTGAAACACGTTCTAACCCAATTCCGTGGATTAACTCTTGGCTGGTGTCCGATAACGTTCAAGTCGCGCCACAGGAAGTTGAAGTCAGTTCCTATTTGGTTGGTCAGATTGATGCTGAGGTTAACCCAGAAGACCTAAGTGACTTTGAACTCTGATGACAAGCTATAAAATAACCCTGCATGGTATGCAGGGTTATCATATTCACAGCTCTCCTGAGCTACATAACAGTCTGCTGGAAGCGCTGGAACAAGGTAAAGTACAGGCTGAATACCAGTGCCGTGAAGGTTATTGCGGCTCCTGCCGTGTCAGATTGGTAAAAGGTAAAGTAGGCTATCGGCGTAAGCCACTGGCTTTTGTCAATGAAGGTGAAATTCTGCCCTGCTGCTGTCATCCACTCAGTGATATTGAGATTGAGCTTTAGTCATTAAAATTAGTCTTCATGGTGGGCAGATAATAATGATTATTTGCTCATTATTACACGCACCAAGAATGTAAACCCAAAGTAATAACAACTATGTTATTAGCCCTTCCAAGGGTTAATAACAGTAAGCCCGGCAGCTTCAAAGGGTGATGTGTCGCGGGTTGCAACAATCAGCCCATTCGCCGCTGCGATAGCCGCAATATACCCGTCAGCCTTCCCGATGGCTTTCCCCTCGCTCTTCGCTCGCGCCATGATCTCGGCATAAGCTTCCGAAGCGGCCGCATCGAACGGCAAGATGCGACCGGTAAACAAGGGAACAACACTCCGCTCCAGGTTTCTATGCAGGGTATCTTTGCGCTTACCATTGGGCAGCGCTGCAACCCCAAAGCGAAGCTCAGCCAAGCTGATCGCGGCCAAGTAAAGCGTCTCGACATTCTGTTCATCTATCCAAGCAACCACAGCGGAGTGACCACTGAGCCGCAGCGGCTCGGAAACCACGTTCGTATCTAGCAGTATCATTCAAAACTCATCGGCTCGGCAGGTGTCTTATCACGCTCAATCTCAAGATCGACACCCCCCGCCTCGCGGCCGATTTTTGCCAGCAAGGAACCCAGCTTGATACGCCCAGCAGGTTGTACGGCGTTTTCCAGAATAAACCGGATTTCGGCCTCAGCACTACGACCGTGTGTGGCTGCACGTACCCGCAAGGCGCGATGCACTTCGTCCGGTACATTTCTGACAGTAATGGATGGCATAAATTCATTTCCTCATTTAGCATGCATTGCAAGCAATATATATTATTGCAATCATGCCTGCAAGCATATGGGATAGAAAGAGAGTTAATTACATTCAATCAAAGTCCATTAACCATTAACAAAGAGTTGAAAAGAAATCAGCAAAAAAAAATATTATTCGAATAACAGAGAATTAAGCATTTTTCAAATTGCTACTTTGTTGGTTGCTTTCACTTGCCACCATGCCTGCAATTTGAAATCTAATTGGGAATAGATGTGAACCCACATGTCACTTTGGTATAATAGATTATAAGAAATACGATGAAGATTATATTAACTCACTTGATTCAGAAATAAGAAACATGTTACATTATCATATATTAGAGTAAAAAAAATGTGATAAACCAGATTTAAACTATAATCTTCATCAATATTTTATTAATAAAAAATTCGACATAAGCATATTGGGAAAATAAAAATGAAAAAAACAATAAAATGGGGAATTATTGGTTGTGGTGATGTTACTGAAGTAAAAAGCGGGCCCGCTTTTTATAAATTAGATAATTCTGAATTAGTTGCAGTAATGAGGCGCAATGCTAATTTAGCAGAAGATTTTGCTAAAAGACATCATGTTCCTAAATGGTATTCTGATGCAAACTCACTGATAAATGACAAAGACATTGATGCCGTATATATTGCAACCCCACCCTCTACACATAAAGAATATACTATTTTGGCCGCTAAAGCGGGTAAGGCGATATATGTAGAAAAACCTATGGCATTAACATTCGAAGAATGTAATGAAATGATAGCGACTTGTAAATCGCAAAATGTCCCATTATTTGTTGCTTATTACAGGAGAGCATTACCAAGATTTTTAAAAATCAAAGAATTAATTAAATCAGGCGCGATAGGAACACCCAGAATAGTAAACTGTATACTTTATAGAGAGATAGAACCCTGCTATCAGGACCCTCATCATTTACCTTGGGTTGTCAAACCAGAAATTTCCGGTGGTGGATTATTTGTTGATTTAGCATGTCATACTCTTGATATATTAGACTTTCTCTTGGGGAAAATTATTTCCGTTAAAGGACATGCAAATTCACAAGGAAATGCTTATCTGGCAGAAGATTGCGTATCAATATCATTTATGTTTGAAAATAATATTCAAGGTGTAGGTATATGGAATTTTGTATCGAATTCCAGACATGATAATGTTGAAATAATTGGCGATAAAGGAAAAATATATTTTTCCACCTTTGGGAACTCAGCCATTTCATATTATGACCAGAATAACAAATCACACCAATTTAATATTGACAATCCAAAACATATAGAAATGCCATTAATTAGCACGATAATTAATGAATTACAAGGCAAAGGCTTTTGCCCTTCAACGGGAGAATCAGGCTCACGAACCAGTTGGGTAATAGACCAAGTATTAAAAGATTATAGAATGAATAATTATTTATAAGGAATTTGTTTTTAAAAAACATATTGATTACCATTTCGAACAAGATATATGGGCACGATAAAGGTGATATTCAAGCTGGAATTGATAATGAATGACAAATAGATTCAGCGCCATCAAACTTGGGCTCTAAAGATGGAGATAAGGTAATGTTATTGCGTATAGCGTCACGCTGCTGTTGAGCTTGTTGCAACAGTGCTTTCTGTTGTTGAGTGATAATCTCTTGATCTGCGGGACTGATAAACTCTGAAGCATAAACCTCCCCTGAAATGGCTTATAACGATATCGGCATAGATTGTATCACTAGATTTAGAAACAGATACAACTCTTACATTAAATCCTTCTTTCTTCAAACCGGAGATGTTGCCATAAATCACCGCCTCTATTTTATCTTGATAAATCAACCTATAAATCGTCTCATGATGCAAAGATATCTTCACGGCTTTCTTAGCAAAATAACGACGAGCCAGTACTTTCAAGTAAGCCTGTTCGTCTGGGCTTCTTGATTTCTAATTCTCTGCTGATGGTCGACGGGCTTCGCTTAAGTGACTCAACAATCATATGATGAAAACTATGCTACCAGAACTTGACCATCAAGACGGTAGCTTATTAGTCGAATCCGCCGATAATTATTATTTTCAAATAGTAACATTATTAAAATAAGATTTATTTTTCCTATAGAAAAACAAACTCATTGCAAGCCCAATACAAATAGAAAGAACATGACCTGGCTTAGGGTAGTGAGTATAAATAAGATCTAAAGCTATTGCCGGCAGCATGGAAAAAACAACAGCAAACTTTAATATACTAGAGGTATGCTCTTTGACAAAAACCAACAGCAATGCAAAGGAAGATACACCCAAAACAGCTTGTGATGCTCCTGTACCAATATTCCAAGGGTAACTAACAAAGTTAGTGCTATAAAGAGTTCCCAAAGCACCAGAAGTAAACCATAAAACTAATAAAAATTTAGATCCAAGATGTTTTTCTAATAAAATTCCCAATATGAAAAATGATAGCACATTGTAGACCATATGCAGTTGTTTAACATGTATGAACTGAGAAACCAGAAGTCGCCAATACTCAAATTCATATAATCTATTTGGTGTTAACCCTCCATATTTCTCTAGATCTATAATACTTATTTTACCGATAAAGCTATCTGTTAATGAATATGAAACAAATGTGGAATAAACAATTGTGGAATAAACAATTGTCACACATACTATAAATACTGTTGTTATAGGAAATTTTTCAATTTGGAACATTCAATACTTCCTTCATAATCATTACATGACATCATAAATTATATCAGGTAAACCTTTCAGTGCAATATCTATGTCATTAATTTTACTTGATTCTACGCTACGCTTAAAGTTAGTTACAATCTCAGGATTATCCAACCATCTTTTTATTAAGCTAGATCCATTAGATTGATTTTAAAAACAAAAACCAAATTTTATTTTGTTTGTCAATTCCACTATCCATCTTTCCATTGGTAACCCAGAGAAATGTACTAGAACGGGTAAATTGAATCTAATTGATTCCAATGCTGTGTTTGGACCAAATTTGGAGTATAGAAATTATTCTGTTATTTGTTGAAGCCTCTAGTGCCAACTTTAGATAATCCTTATTAGTTTATGTATTATAAATGCATGCTCTATCTGCATACTTCCTATTTAAATCTATGCATTCATAATGCAATTTTTTATTCGAAACAATAGCCATGAATACTTTAGGTTTCGATAGATACTCTAAAGAAGTTTTTAATACATAAAAATAACCTTCTTCACATCCATTGCAGAGAATTAAAATAGAAGGAATGTCCTGCTGTTCGATTTGATAGTTTGAAACTGGCTTAAATAATGGAACAGTCTCTAGTCTATGAAATTTTTCAACCATATCAGAATTTGGGTAATAATTTGTAGTTCTAATCGTCAAATCACTATTAAAATGTTGATGTATTTTAATATCTAACAGGCCAGGATTAGTTATGAAGTTCACGATTTTAAAATCAGAATCGAATTTTTTTGAATGCATGGACTATTTGTGCAATAACACATTTTGTCGATATAATTAACGATGGAAAATCATTTTCAATGACGCTCGATAATGATTCATTTAATACCTGCTCATTATTGAAATTACTAATCCACGAATCAATATCATCTATCAACTCATCATATAGCTTCAATTTAATGTGAGGGTCATAGTAACTTGCAGCAATCTCTCATACACTGAACCTTAAGCATTAAGTCTCTCGAAATAACCCGAATAACTTGTTATTGAATAAAAATCACCATTAAATACACATCTGGCATTTTTCCATCGTTCAAAAATCTCACTCATTATTTCACCACTGTGATTTTGGCGGTAAGGCTAATTTATAACTATTTAAACCTTTTTGAGATAATTAGCGGACACATAACTATTATGTGTCCGCCTTAATTAACTCTATAAATCAAAACTCATAACTAATCAGTGAAAACAAACTATTGCTTTATCGTCAAACATAACTTCTACAACGCGAAAAAGCCAGTCGTAATGCCGCACCAACTTCCTCAGGAGAACTGTCCGCCGAAATGACGACATAATCAGATTCTACAATGCCTTTTCCTGTCCAAAGCTCAAGTTTTTCATGACCAGAAGGTTTAATAGTTATCACACCATCTAATAAACGAATATCACAACTGTTCATTTTCTTAAATAATTGGCGTTTTGAGCGATAACCATAAGTTTTGATTAATCGATCAGTCCATTCTTTATATTGTTCGCGACATTTTTCAGGATCAAAAAAATCACCTACATCCTCCAAAGGAATTAGCCTACTCTTGGATAATGCATCAAGAACCGCCATACCTAATTGCTCATCATTTGTATCTGGGGGCAATAAATAGTGGCCTCCCTGTAGATCAATACTGAGCATCCGATAACCAGAAAAAGTTTCAATGAGGTAAAAATCTCTATTAAATACACATCTAGCATTTAACCCTTGTTTAAAATCTGCACTCATTATTTCACCACTGTAATTTTGACGTTAATGTTCTTTTCTGTACCATAAGTAATGGCCCGATTAATCTGCTCCCATTGCTCAGGCGTCGTAATCTTTGGTACAGCAATACGCACTTCACGTTGTAATATCTCATCAGCACTAACAACACGGTTTCCTTTCGACTCTTTAGTGAAATTAGCCACATCATCGATATTCTTTTTCATCGAAGTATAGAGTTGCTTCGGATCTTTAACCCTTGCAGCAGTACGTGTATCCAATGTCTTAACACTGGTAGCTAATCCCGTTTCTAGATCATAAAAATCAAATGTCTTGAAATTCTCTGGCAACCGAGTACCTTTTGGCATCTGCGTAGCAACAAAGTCCTCAAAAGGATACCCCTGTTTATAATTAACCCGAATTCTGGATAAGAAGTTGACGAGAAGCCTGTTCCAGGCGCAATGTTTTGGTGCTCGCCTAAACAGCTCCGGGGAGGAACAGGCTATGAACAACTTAGTTGAAATCTTCTGTGATGTCGATGATTTTTGCCGTTTTTTCATCCCTCAATGGGTGCAATTTTGTCTTGATAATGGCTCCCGTCTGCGTCGCAGACAAGGTCATATGTCTCCCAGTGAAATCATGACCATTCTGATCCTCTTCCACCTGTCGCATTACCGTAATTTTAAGCATTTTTATCTGGATCATATTTGGAAATATCATCATCACGATTTTCCAACCTGACTGAGTTATACCCGTTTTATCAGTGTCGCACCTTCCGTTCTGGTTCCACTGAGCAGTTATCTCACTCAATTAAAAGGTGACCCTACGGGGATTGCTTTTATTGATTTCACCAATTTAGTAGCTTCCAAACTACTTATTTTACGCGTACCATCAAGATTAAAATACCCGGTATCCTCACTGCTTTTAAAACTTAAATCAGCATTTTTACTAATAGCGGTAATATTTTTACCCTTTAATTCCCCTTGTACAGAATTAATATCATTTGTAGCTGTCATAGATAAATCACCACCAGCTAAAATCGAGCCATATTTAATATCAATTCCGTCACCCGCAAGAATATTTATCCCATCAACAGATTTAATATTATTATCTGTGACATTTATCTTTTTTGAGTTCAACAGTATATTTCTTGCTACTAATGCATCAGGTCGTTGAACCCCAGAGATTTCTGAAATTCCCTTGGCATTAGAGACAGATGGAGTGTTAATATCAATATTATCTCTAAAATCAGCAACTAAATCCCCACCAGCTGAAATAGTAGCTAAATAATATTTTTTATTTTCCCATTCATTGGCCGATCCTGTCTTTTTAAATTCAATATCATTCTCCATATACATAGGAAACTCATCTATCAAATGTTCCAATCCGATAATTAAATCCCTACTACTCTCAGTATCACTCAATGGATTGAAATCAGTTGAGAATTTAGTAAAATAATTTATCACCCCTAAGTTTTTAGTGATATTTTGAAGAATAAGGCCCGTAAGAAAAACATTTTTTAATGCTTGTATTGAGCTTGCTTCATTTAATATTTTATTTGAATTGACATACATATTACCACCGGAAAAAATGACAGCTTCTGATGTCGATTTACTTAAAATCAACTCTTTTCTACCGGTATTTATCCAATTATTTTTATTAAAATCGACAGTGCCAAACCATTTCTTAACTTCAGTGTTCTCTAATACTGGTTTAAATCCATTTAAATGGTCACGAAATAGCAGTTCAAAACCCAAATATTCAATCTTATCCGAATCTGGGTTTTGTATTTTCCACCCAGTAACAAATTCACTACGAACATTATTTAGTTCATTAGTCCTAACAACCAAATCCCCTTTCACGGTCTTTATCGTCGCAGATTTATTCTCAATCAGTATACTCTTATTCCCCTGAGCATCTTTCTGTAACCACATATTATTATTGGCTTGCAGAAGTGCTTTATCTCCAGTATTTCGTAAAGTATCACCCAATATCCGCATATCCCGACCCGCAGTTACATTCCCTTTATTATCCAGTTTAGTACTTGCCAGGGTAATATCCCGTTCTGCCTGTACCTTGATATTAGGGGCAATATGCGTTTCTCTGGCACTGAGATTAAAATCCGTCTTAGCTTTGGCATTTCCCAGTTCGATTTTGCCATTAACGTTTAAAGTAATATCACGCTGGTCGCTGGTTAAATCTTTCAAATTAACCCCAACGCCATCTTCAGTAGCAACCAAGCGAATTTTATTGACATACATGCCACCTAATGCCTTGGTATCAACGGCTAATTGAGATTTAGCCGCCTGAGTAGCAATATTGACAACCGGCACATTGCCCTGATTTTGTACCTGTGTACGGTTATTGTCAGGCGTGATCCCAGCCGCTATAGCGGGATGCAGGGGGTATGTCGCAGTCAGATAAATTAAAAGATAACAAGCGCCCCTTGCCATAGGGTTGTTACATCTATCCATCATTCTATCCTTTTTTCTTAATTTAAATACAAGGTTATTGGTATAACTCCCTGTATTGCATTGCTAAAAAATCAATGATGCAGACCAGTAAATCACCCAGTTATCTGGTTTCAGATGATCAGGGTGAGTCAATGGTGTTCCTAAAGTCATAGTCTGATTAAACCTGCGATTGGTCAGTGAGACGCCAAGCGCAGTGCCGGTGACATTACCGCCATCAATTTGTCCGGTTTTTTCTGTAACCAGCCGGTATCCAATGCACCGGTTAAAGCGAGCTCCCCCAACACAGGAAGTTCTGCAACCCGCCAATTCAATTCATTACGCCAATATCCGCCGCGATTGCCGGTAAGATATTGCTCCTTAAATCCCCGGACGGAATATTGTCCTCCCAGTTGAGAGGCGTTCGCTGGCGTAAAGGTTGTTCGGTGTGGTCTGGCCGTACATGGATGAGAGGTAATAGATGGAATCTGTGACCGAGATAAAATAGCCGGCACTTAGACTAAATTTGCGAAATTGACTCCGTGGCATATCGGGGAAATGTGGGTCATCTGTTGTGGCACCTAACACGGATAAACCACGACTCAATGCAGGATTGAAAGTGATATAGCCACCCGCCAGTACTGAACTGTAATTAACGCCAAAGTTGATAACACTTAATGTCGGGCTGCTAATGGATAATTTCTTTCCCGCCATCACGTTGGTCGTCTGACGGCGCGTCATTCCTGCATTCAGTGCCAGTTTCTGCTTACCATCACGATATAACGTCCGATTTACCACCAGCCGATGAGTTTGGCTGTCACTTTCATAACGATAGATTTGTGAGCCGATCGAAATGATTTGAAAAGAATCATTCCACGCATATTGATAACAGAACAGATACCACCAACCCTCTTAGACAAACAAATATTCTTTCCATTGATAAATTTTATTTCATAATAAGTGAATTGTTAAAAGAATTAATAATGCTTATCTTACCCGCCAAATCAGATAGTAATAATGAGCATAACCTTTAAATGTGATCAATAACCTGATTAATTGACAATTAATAAAATTAGTAACTATTTATATTTACTCAAATACATAATTCAGTCTAATGCAAAAATATATAATGTAATTATTTATTTACATTTTGTGTAACCGTTATTTGACAGAAATAAATTGATCCTTTAGCCTCCCTTTCTATAACTATTTCAATCAGTTCAGAAGCAGAGGAAAGCGTGAAGAATCGCACTATTGGCAGTATTTTTATCGTCGCCGGGACGACAATTGGTGCAGGGATGCTGGCTATGCCACTGGCTGCGGCCGGTGTTGGTTTTGGAACAACCTTCGTGATGTTAGTCGCTCTTTGGGTTTTGATGAGCTATACCGCTTTATTGCTGGTGGAAGTTTATCAGTACAGCCCAGCAGATACTGGCTTAGGAACCGTGGCAAAACGCTATCTGGGACGTGGTGGTCAATGGCTTACCGGTTTCAGTATGCTATTTCTGATGTATGCCCTGACCACCGCTTATATCAGCGGTGCCGGTGAATTGCTTGCAGGCAGCCTGTCTTCATGGCTGGATAGACCCATTCCAGTCTCATTTGGGATACTGATTTTCACCGTTGTCGCGGGTTGTGTTGTCACTATCGGTACTCAATCTGTCGATATGATTAACCGCCTGCTGTTTACTGCAAAAATCATCTTCCTGGTGATTATGTTGGCAGTCATGATGCCTCATATCAAAAACACTAACTTGCTTTCCATGCCCCTGGAGCAAGGTCTGGTATTATCAGCCATTCCCGTAGTATTCACCTCTTTTGGCTTTCACGGCAGTGTGCCAAGCATCGTGAGTTATATGGGCGGCGATACCCGCAAGTTACGCAAAATATTTGTTATCGGCAGTGCAATCCCTCTGACTGCCTATATTCTGTGGCAATTAGCAACACTGGGAGCGATTTCTTCCCATACTTTTGTCGGTATTCTGGCAGAACAGGCGGGGTTGAATGGGCTGTTACAGGCAGTGAGAGACGTCGTTGCCACTCCTCGTGTAGAGCTTGCTGTCCGTCTGTTTGCTGACCTGGCACTGGCAACCTCATTTCTTGGTGTCTCTTTAGGTCTATTTGATTACATGGCAGATCTGTTCAAACGCCGTAACAATGCGACAGGCCGCCTGCAAACAGGGGTGATTACTTTTGTTCCACCCTTGCTTTGCGCGTTATACTATCCAAACTTTGTTATGGCTCTGACTTTCGCCGCAGTAGCACTGTCTATTCTTGCTCTGCTGCTGCCTTCGATGTTGGCATGGCGCAGCCGACAAATTGAACAAACAGCTTATCGGGTAATAGGCGGAAAACCCGCGTTGGTAATGGTATTTCTTTGTGGAATCGCAGTTATTGCTATCCAGATTGGTATTGTCAGCGGATTGCTGCCAGAAGTGGGTTAATCCTAGGTTGAAATTGTCCGCATCAGAAATGATGCGGACTAAGCCCATAAAAACCGTTTAGAAATTCAAACCGGCACCAACATAAAATCCATCAGCCAGTTTGTTATCCCTGTGCCCCTCTTTTCCTCTCATATTCATCACTCGATAACCCGCATCCACTGTCAGCGGTTTAAATACGGTAAAACGCAAACCACCCGTCGCTTCGGTATAAGAATCCATGCCAGAAGTTAAACTGGATGGTGCACCGTAAACTTCACTGTACAGAGATAAAGATGGCATAACCGCCCAACTCAAACCCACACCGCCTGCCAATGCCTCACCATTTTTCCCATCCTCAGGTGACAAATAAAGAACCTTACCGCCAATGCTAGCGGTCAATGGGCCGACGGGCAGACTAAAGGCCGTTCCCAAACTGCCCAGTTGCCCATTATGATCACTACGTGCCCAGTTACCGTTAAAAGATAATCCAGCACTGTTATCACCAATTGCCGCTGAAGTATTGGTGAAATGGCGACCAGCCTGAACATTCACCGAAATCGCATTTGCTGTCCCGGCAATGAATATTAAACTGGTTGCTACTGCGGCAAGATAAGTCTTCATATATTTCCTCTTTATTTACTTAATGTTAAGCATATTACTTAAATACAATTAAACCTGTAGACAACAAAAGGAAATGAATCATCTATACTTACTAAATATGTGTGAATTTTTCATTTCATTTACTTAATAATTAACTATATAAATAATTTTATATTAAATAGTAAAGGAAAAAACAATAAATAACTTATAGAAAAAACACAACATTTAAATTTTAACATTTGACCAGAACTGTTTTTTTTAATCAGCGATTACGCTGTTTTTTTTCATGTAAAACAGGAGAAGTGTGATGAAAAAGAGAGGACTGACAACGAATGCCGGGGCCCCGGTCGTTGACAATAATAATGTCATAACCGCAGGCCAACGTGGTCCTATGTTGTTACAAGATGTTTGGTTCTTAGAAAAACTTGCCCATTTTGACCGTGAAGTTATTCCAGAGCGTCGTATGCACGCCAAAGGCTCTGGAGCTTATGGGACCTTTGTCGTTACTCACGATATCACTAAGTACACCAGCGCTAAGATTTTCTCTGAAATAGGCAAAAAAACAGAAATGTTTGCCCGTTTCTCAACCGTCGCCGGTGAGCGCGGAGCAGCAGATGCGGAACGTGATATTCGTGGTTTTGCGCTTAAGTTCTATACCGAAGAAGGTAACTGGGATTTAGTCGGTAACAATACCCCGGTATTCTATCTTCGTGACCCCCTGAAATTCCCGGATCTTAACCATGTTGTTAAACGTGATCCGCATACCAATTTGCGTAATCCCGCCTATAAATGGGATTTCTTCTCTCATCAACCTGAATCACTGCATCAATTAACCATTGATTTCAGTGACCGTGGTATACCCAGATCTTTCCGCCATATGCACGGTTTTGGTAGCCATGCATTCAGCTTTATCAACTCAGATAATGAACGTTTCTGGGTGAAATTCCATTTCCGTTGCCAGCAGGGCATTAGAAATCTGTTGGATGACGAAGTGGAAGCGCTGGTCGGTAAAGATCGCGAAAGTTCTCAGCGTGACTTGTTTACCGCAATTAAGCAAGGAGATTATCCACGCTGGAAATTAAAAGTTCAGATTATGCCAGAGAACGAAGCTTCTCAGACGCCGTACAATCCGTTTGATTTGACAAAAGTATGGCCTCATGGCGATTACCCAATGATTGATGTCGGTTATTTCGAGCTGACCCGTAACCCTGAGAACTACTTCTCAGAAGTTGAACAGGCCGCTTTCAACCCTGCTAATGTTGTGCCAGGTATCAGTTTCTCCCCTGATAAGATGTTACAGGGCCGCCTGTTCTCCTATGGTGATGCTCAACGTTATCGTCTTGGTGTTAACCACCATCAAATTCCGGTTAATACACCTCGTTGTCCGTTCCATAATTACCACCGTGATGGTGCAATGCGCGTGGATGGTAACAGCGGAAACACGGTGACTTATGAACCAAACAGTGCAGGATTGTTCCAGGAACAACCTGAATTCAAACAACCATCATTGTCTTTAGAAGGAGATGCCGATAACTGGAACCATCGTCAAGATGAAGATTATTTCAGTCAGCCCTGCGCACTGTATAACTTAATCAGTAGTAAAGAGCATCAGCGTATGTTTGACCGTATCGCCAGTGAACTGTCACAAGCACATGAAGAGACTCAACGCCGTCAGGTTGAGCTATTTAGAAAAGTTCACCCAGAATATGGTGCTGGTGTCGAAAAAGCACTGCAAAAATTAAAGACTGATTGCTAACAACACCGTATCATTAATTATCTCTGCCCATGACTCCATTAGTGATAATGGGCAGTACGAAAGCAAATCAAAATAGCTCAAGAGCAACCGGGTAAATCCAATACCCATTTTTTGATCTGCTGACGGGATATTTTAATACCGTCATTTTTAAACTGCTGAGGTAAAAGATAGTAAGCTGCCGGACGTTGAAAAGCGGCCAGTTTATCAACCAACCATTCAGGTAATAAATCAATAATTTCAGGAGAGTTACTATCAATGACAACGACAGGGCGATAACCAAATTCAGGATCGGGCACCGGAACAGCAAAACTCTGTTCTACCTGCGGATAGGTGTTAATCATTCGTTCAATCTCTTCCGGTTGAATGCCTTCTCCACCGCTGAAAAACTGATTATCCATCCGGCCAAGTATACGTAATTCACTCTGTTGTATTACTCCCCGATCACGGGTATGAAACCAGCCATCACGATCAACCAATGGTTGTAATTTTCCATCCAGCCAATATCCACAGGCCAGGCTGTCAGAACGAATTTGAATCTCCTCCTTGATCAAACGAACTTCCTTGCCCGGTAATGGATTTCCCACGCCAGGAAACTCATCTGCCCGTTTAACGCATACCGTTGAAGCCAGTTCGGTTAAACCATAACTACACCAACAACGAATACCTTGCTGCTCTGCCCTTTGCGTCAATTCAACGGGGATCATTGCCCCACCCAACAGCACCTCTTTCAAATTCGGCGGCTGATTTTGTGACTGCTCCAGTAACCGCCAGAGCTGAGTCGGAACCAATGAAGCGTGAGTACAATCGGCTAAAGCATGCTCCAGTGGATTGATATTTCTCAATACCAAAGAAGCCCCTCTCATTAACCAACGCCAGATAATCCCCTGACCAGATACATGAAACAACGGCAATGAAAGCAACCAGCTATCTTGCTGCTGAAAATTCATCACAGAAAGAACATCCCGCGCACTGGAAAGATGTGCATGAATTGAGTGAACGGCAGCTTTCGGTAACCCGGAAGAGCCGGAAGTCAAAATCATACTGGCGGGACGCATTGCATCCCATGCTACTGAATTATCATCAGAATTCAGTGGCTCACTTTGCCAATCAAGGGATCTGGCCTCTATAGCGGGCAAGTCGCCACTATAGAAATCAGCAACAAAATCAATATTCAAATGTGGCAGTAATTCAGATAGAAGCACTTCAGGCAATTGAGGATTCAGCGGCAACACCCGCGCACCACACTGTAATGCAGCGAGATAACTCAGTAACATCTGTTCGCTATTTTTCCCCCGCAGCATGACGCCACTGCCCTCAACTACCCCTTGTTGGCGGAAATTTGCCGCTATCGCATCCAAAGTAGCAACCAACTGATGCCAGTTTAAAACGCGATCACACAACCTAATGGCAATATTTTCGGGGCTAAAAGATGCCCAGTAGCGCCACGGCCACTGGGTAAATGGATTTAACTGCACCATGCGATTTCCAATTCATCCAATCCTGTCACTGGCATCGTGCTATCCGGCCAGCAGCGCACTAACTGAGACTGAACAAGTTCCAGCGTATCCAACCCTGGAATGGAAGCAGGCGTCAGCCAATGAGCAATGCGGGCAAGCTGAGTCAGACCAAAACTGGTTTCAATACTGGAACTGATCACCGTTTCCAACCCGGCACTACGCGCTGTTGAAATCAACTGACGACAACGGACAAGGCTTCCTGTCAAAGTAGGTTTGATCACAATAGCCGCAACACCTTCCTGAGCCTCCACATTAAAACCTTCATCACGGAGACTTTCATCCCAGGCAATGGCGATCCCAGTATCACGGGCAAAAGCGAGAGAGTCTGCCGGGGTTTGGCAAGGCTCTTCCAAAAAGGCAATCCGGTGGCGGTAATCAGGATCGATATATTTAGCGAAACCATTCGCTTTAGCACGACTCCAACTACGGTTAGCATCCAGTCGCAAAGATAAATCGGGTACAGCTTCCAGCAGAACATTAACCACCATACCGTCACGCACCGCTTCGTACAGCCCGACTTTCACTTTGGCAACTTTTTGCCCACTCATTTCACCAAGACGAACAATCAGCTCATCAGGATCACCGTTACACAGTGGCGCTTTCCGGTAATCAGCTGCTTCCGGCAATTCACCCTGTAATTCAGCTAAGGCGCAGCTAATCCCAAATGCGACAGAAGGCAATTCACTTTCGCCCGGTTCAGCACCAAGGCACCACTGTTTAAGCCATTCCACCGTTGCTTCCCGCGCCAGCTCAACAGTTTCTTTGCTAAATTCCGGCAGGGGTGAAATCTCACCCCATCCCTGGTGATCATTTTCCTGCAAGTGCACCAGAAAGCCATCGCGGGTTTTAAGCCGCTGATATCGCAGGATAACGCCGGCCTCCATCGGCAGTCTGAACCGGTATAAAGTCGCAATACGCATTATGGGTTACGTTTAAACTTGCTGAAATCAGGTTGGCGTTTCTCATTAAAGGCGTTACGCCCTTCCTGACCTTCTTCTGTCATGTAGAAAAGCATTGTGGCGTTACCGGCCAGCTCCTGCAATCCAGCCTGGCCGTCACAGTCAGCATTCAACGCCGCTTTCAGGCAACGCAGGGCTATTGGGCTATTTTCCAGTATTTCACGGCACCAGCGGACCGTCTCTTTTTCCAGATCTGCATAAGGTACAACCGTGTTAACCAACCCCATATCCAGTGCTTGTTTTGCATCATATTGACGGCACAGAAACCAGATTTCGCGGGCTTTTTTCTGACCGACAACCCGTGCCATATAAGATGCTCCCCAACCGCCGTCAAAAGAACCGACTTTAGGCCCAGTCTGACCAAAAATAGCGTTATCAGCAGCAATAGTCAGATCACACACCAAGTGCAATACATGACCGCCCCCAATCGCATATCCGGACACCATAGCAACGACGGGTTTTGGACAGGTGCGGATCTGGCGCTGGAAATCCAACACATTCAGGTGATGGGTGCCTCTGGCATCTTGATAACCGCCGTAGTCACCCCGGACTTTTTGATCGCCACCGGCGCAAAAGGCCTTTTCACCCATACCGGACAGGATAATCACACCGATAGTGTCATCATAACGAGCATCATCCAGCGCTTGCATCATCTCTTGAACAGTCAATGGGCGGAACGCATTACGTACTTGCGGGCGATTGATGGTGATTTTAGCAATGCCATCGGTGGATTTGTGATAAAGAATATCTTCAAATTTTTCAGAGCAGTCCAGCCACTCAATCGGGGCATATAGCTCTTCTTCGCTCGGGTAAATCATATTCGTATTCCTTCAACCAAAGAGTGATAAAAAATGGTTTACTGCCGCAGCAAACGCCGCCGCGTTCGATCGGTGAGCATTATGCCCAACATGCGCAATGGTTTGCAGTGGTAAAGCGCAGTACTTTGCTACTTGCTGAAATTTTTCGTCTTTTTCGCCACACAGATAAGCAAAAGGCAACGCCAGTTGTTGCAGTTCAGGCACCAACCAAGGCTGATAACCAAGCGAGGTATTTTCCAGCATATCAGCCACACCACCGCCATAATTATGGCGGCGCATCTTAATCAGTTGTCGGCGCTGCTCAGGTAATAGATCAGAAAAAACCGCCTGCTGATACCAATCGGACAAAACCTGTTCAATCGGCTGAAAACGAAAACGTCTGGCCCAGCGTCTATCATGCTCAAGACGGGCATTTCTTTCCTGTTGGGAGAACAAACCAGGGTTTCCTCCTTCAACCAACAACCCACACAATCCCTGAATATCACCATAACAGACATGATGCATGGCGATACGGCCCCCTAAGGAGTAGCCAATCAGCCAGCATTTATCAATTTGCTGTTCTGTTAATGTTTCAGACAGAAGACGACTCATATCGGTGAAATCTTTTACCTGAATACCCCTGGAATCACCATGACCAGGTAGATCGATGACCAATGAGGGATACTGAGCGCACAGATTCACTAATGGCAACCATTCATCACCATTACCCAATAATCCATGCAACCACACCAGCCAGGGACGGCCATTATGGCTATTAAACTTGCGACAAGCCAGACTCACAACATGGCCACCTGTTTTAAAAGCTGTTGCAAACACTCAGCCCCTTCTCTATCCAGCACTTTCAGTTCAATCAGCGTGGTTTCATTTTGCTGCCATGCCTGCTCAGTACATTGTCGCAATTCAATCCAGCTTTGTGGACTGGCATAATTCAAACCAAACATCGCCGCCGCATGATCAAAATTAACGTGCTGAGGCATACAGTAAAAACGCTGCCTCTCTTCTTCCGGTGTAGGCAGTAAAGAGAAAATTTGTCCGCCATTATTATTTACCACGATTAATACGATTGGCGCGGAAGGATGACGCAACAATGCCAAGCCATTCAGATCATAAAGTGTAGATAAATCACCGATAATCGCCAAGGTTGGCTTTGCCATTGCCCGCTGCACGCCTGCTGCAGTGGAAATCAATCCATCAATACCGCTTGCCCCCCGGTTACTGTAGACCGGATACCCTGCCGGTAATTGTCCAAGTGCATCGATCAAACGCACAATCAGGCTGTTACCCACAAATAATTGTCCACATTCAGGCAGTAATTCATGTAATTGATAAGCTACGGCGGCTTCACTGAACTTCCCTGTTAATTCTGTTCTGACGCAGTTAACCGCTTTCTCTGACCAGATTATGAGCTCTTCTGCCCACGATGTACGCGATTGTGCCGGATGAGCCAGTAACCAGTCAGCAATATTACAGGTTAACTTTCTGCCACAATGATTGGCGGGATCAAGCCGGCCTGGGATTGGATCAATAATCCAAAACTCCTCCGGCTGGCATTTAGCCTGCCACTGTAACAGATGTTTTCCTATCAGACAGGAACCAAACTGGACCACTAGTTGCGCTTGCGCCAAAATTGCCTGTGCGTGAGGATTATCCAACCATAAATCGGCACAAGGCAATGGTTGCCCGGTCTGTGAAAGCGCATTGCCAATCAGCGGCCAGCCCAATGTTTTCGCCCATTCAGCAACATAAATTCCCTCTTCAGCACTCATTCGTCCAGCCAATACAACCCCTTGTTGCTGTTGCCAATAGCTCCAATCCGGCACTTCTGCCACAGCACAGGTCGCCGGTTGACTCAACCAAGGCCGGTTGTTTTTCCACCAGCTGCCCAACTGTTGCTGCCACTCATAATAAGCAGGCTCTTCATTACCATATAAAGGCTCAGCGAATGGACAATTAATATGCAAAGCACCATGTTGCAAGTTCGCCATACCATTATCTATGACAGAAACCAGCCAGCTTGCAGCGATATCGTCTGTTGGTCTTGGCAAAGAAATTGTCTGGGATGGATGAGAAGCAAAAATACCCTGCTGATGAATAGCTTGATTCGCCCCACAATCCATTAACTCCGGTGGCCGATCGGCAGTCAGGAAAACCACGCGTTCACCCGTTAAGCCGGCTTCGATTAATGAAGGATAAAGGTTCGCCACCGCCGTCCCGGAAGTGACGATAACGGCGACAGGCTCTTTACTTGCTTTGGATAATCCCAACGCCAGATAGCCCAATCCGCGTTCATCAAAATGGGTATGACAAATCAGTTTGTTATTCTCCGCTGCGGCCATTGTTAAAGGTGTGGAACGTGAACCTGGCGCAATGCAAACATGATGTAATCCGTGGCGGGTAAGTGCTTCCAATAAAAGTTCCGCCCAGCGGCGGTTAAATGCGCTGTTTGACATATTTTACTCAACAAAACATTGTAAAAGCCCGCTGTCAGCCTAACGACACAGACAATTTTTTCTTTATCCTAGTTCAATGAATTGCCATTTAATCGAAGACTTATCCCATCAAATCACATTCTCGATCATATGCAGGCGCATACTTTTCCTGTATCAGCGACCACCTTGGCAGTTTGATTTACAACCTTGTCCCAAAAGACATGATAAAAAGTAAGATTATACGGAGCATTAATAATAATTAAAGCCCTGATTATTTGTGTAGTTATGCTTATTTAATTCCATTAGCAGCGAAGGCTCTCTCTCCAACGTTGAAACCGGATAAATCAGAAATTTTTCCCTTCCGACAACGAATATTAAGTTCATTAATATGATCAATTTGCACTATGTAATTGGCAAAAGGCGAACTCTTTCAGTTACTGCTAAAAACTTACTAAATAAAGACCGTTATTATAAGCCAGGAAATAAAATAAGCCTTTATTCTCCGAAGAAAATCCCTTCTCCCAAAAACATATCTTATTTAAACAATAGTAAAATAGAATTATAGGAACACCCCCCTTATTCGTTAGCTCAGGTCATTATACGAACAATTAAGACTTTAGTTAAAATATGGCTTTGAAAATAACAACCATCTTTATTCCATGACATAAGAAAAATAAGGTACGAGCTTATCTATTTTTTAAACACGCCATAAATGGTAAATCAAGAAACAACATGAAAATGCATGGCTAGCAAACAAGAAAACCAAAGTGTTTTTTTGCATAAAAATATTGAAAAAATAAAACATAACATTATTTAACTATAAAAATTTAATAAAAAACTTTATTTAATATTGATATAAACACAGATTATTATTTAGGAAAAATTATGAATCAAGCGTTTTTTTCAACAAACAATCACGCTACTCAATGTATTTTTAATTAAGATTATTCAATAAAAAATACAACGTTAATTCAACAACATGAGTATTATGACATCCGGTTGTACCTTGATGTATTTAATAATTCTTTCAATGAAGCAATAACCACTAATGGAGAAATATATGTTATTAGCTCAACTTCCAGCGGAAAAAACACTAAATGAAACAGATATTCCCTCGGCTACCTTGCAATTACTGACAGGTAAACAAGCAGGGGTTGCCCGCCCCGGTGGAATATTTACCAAAGAAGACCTTATTAATATCAAACTATATGTTAAGAAGGGTCTTTCACTACCTTTTAATCTGGAGGAAGTAAAAAACTATCTAGGTTACCAAAAGGTCGATATTCCTGGACTGGAACCAGAAGATATTCATATTTTGTTTGAAGAAATCCGCACTCACTCACTTAGCTGGAGCGGAGTAGAAAACGATATTATGCAACAGAGTATGGATCTGGAGATTGTCGGTCAACAAATTACCGAAACCGGAGGGAATATCATCAGCATCATTAATGAGATGCCAATTATTGAACGCATAAAGAAGAAACTGGGAGAGTTATCGGATAGACAATTAGCCAGTATCACCTACACCAATGAAGATAAAGAGGTGTCACATGCGCTGGAAGAAATCCTGGATAACATGAAGAGCGATATTCAAAAACAGCAGCAGAAAACCGAAAAGGTCAAAACCGAAGTATCTGATTTCAAACTAAAGCTGATCGGCGGCAGACTCTCAAACGGCAGCATTGCATTTGGTTTACAGCCACAGGTAGAAAATAAGAAAAAGTTGATGAAAGACAACAAGATGTCAGTTGGCATCAAAGATCTGGATGAAAAAATTATCGAGAAAAAAGCAGAAATCACTCAACTTAAAAAAGACTACGACAAATTCGTGGGTTTGGCTTTCTCCGGCATCGCAGGGGGACTTATCGGCCTCGCGATTACAGGGGGCATCTTTGGTGCTAAGGCAGAAGAAGCACGCAAACGGAAAAACACATTGATCGAGGAAGTACGTGGCCTGGAAGAAAGCATCAAAGGGAAACGCACACTGCAAGAATCCATGACTAATTTGTCTCTTGATTTTAGCGACATTGATACCCGTTTGCTGGACGCAGAAGTCGCACTGAACCACCTGGATTACATGTGGCAATCCATGCTAACTCAGATCAATGCTTCCAGAGATAAATTCGCCGAAATTAACGATGCACTGAAACTGACCTCTTTTATCACTAAATTCCAGCAAGTGATAAGCCCTTGGAAAGAAGTAGAAGGTTCCGCTAAACAATTGGTCAAAGTTTTCGATGAAGCGTTGAAAGAGTACAAACAGCGCTATAACTAATCACATTCCCCCTGTATTACATAGGAAATAGAAAAAAGGAGCATATTAAAATGACTGAAATCATCACTTTTCCACAAAACTCTGCTACTTATCCAGAAATCAACATAAAAGTCTTGAACCAAGCGGTGAAAAACATCTGGCGTCTGGTGCAACAACAAACTTCAGGCATTGAAATAATCCAGGAAAAAACGCTACGGGTCGGCGTATACAGCCGTGATCTTGACGAAACGGTACGTATCTCTGTGCCTCACCTGCAAACTGCCCTGCGGCAGCTCCCTCCTCAAGAATACTTCCAGACCATCCTCGAAATTGATGCAGCTCTGGAAAATTCTGAGTTGGACGATGAAACCCGGGAGGCGCTGTTAGAAGCACGTTTAGAGCAGGTCCGCAACCTGAATAAAGATGTCAAAAACGTTATTCTCAGCCTACATAATGAAGCTAACCAACTGGCCGGCAAAATTGCCGATGTACGTAACGTTGTGATTTCAGAACGCCTGGGAGGCATCCTGGAAGAAGAGCAAGCACGAAAAGTAGAACTGCAAGCCAATATTACCCAGAAAGAGCAGAAAAAAACCAAACTAACCGAAGACCGCGACAAAATCATCGAAAGCCAGGATGTCATTCGCCAATACAATCTGGCCGACATGTTCAAGGACTACATTCCCAATGCCAGCGAAGTGGACAAACTGGACATAAGCAACCCTAAAAAAGAGGCTATCAAACAGGCACTTAAGCAGGGAATTGAAATTGCCAAAAAGACTCTCGACAATATTTCTAAGGGACTGAAATATATAGAATTAGCCAATGCCAGATCCAAACTGGATGAACAAATCACTCAGTTGAATAAGGTGTCCGATAACCTGAAAACTCAGCTGAAAGAGACAGAAAAACGGATTACCGGTATAGGCGCTGCACAGCAAATCGAGACAGAGCGCACCACACTACTGAGCCAGGCAACAACACTGGAACAAGTATGGAGTATATTTGCCAATCAATTACAGGAGACAATAGACAGTAAAACCGGCCAGCAAGATCTGACCAAACTCATACATAATCAGCTGGAATTTCTTAATAATCTGGAGTCGCAGTACAGAGCGCTTCTGTTGAGCTAAACACAACTGCCCCCGGGCTTTCACCAGGCAATACAAAGCATAAGCATAATAAGTCAATGAAACTTGTGTGAAATGCAGTTCAGGGGAAAAAAGCGTTATCAACAACTCATAATAACCCGGTAAGGGCAACCTTACCGGGTCAGGTTATTGACCAACCCATTTAAAAACATCCCCAAAGACATAAGTAGGGCCGCACGTCTGCCAGATTAAGGACGTAATACCATTACGCGGAAACTGAAAGATTTTCACAAATCTACCCTTCTAAAATATATCTATTACCCCCTTTGGTTTTAAGCCTAAAAATCAAATACAAGAAAAAAGAAAAAAGAAAAAAGAAAAACGAGAAAATCAGAATATCGATTTAATGAAAATGGGTAAATTTAAATTACAGGCTCAAAATAGCTCAATAAAAACCATTCATTAAATGAATTTTTAATTAAAAATAAGAAAACTCTCGGAATGAGAATCGCTTTACTCGACATCACCTTTTTAACCATATTCATTTTATCTTTTTACCTACATTTCCCTTAAAAGACGGATTTAACTATAAGTACAGATTTTTAAAAAGATGTTAATCAAATTTAATCGAATCCTATTAACCATTAACAGAAAATTGAAAAGAAATCAGCGAAAAAAGAATATTATCCGAAAAAACATAAATGGGCATCTTTATACCACCAAGCTATTTACTGGTTGATTTATAAAGATAAAAGATAAGAAGGTAACTTATGAAAACTGTTCAAAATTGCCATTAAAACAGCATCAACAAAGATAAAAATCAAGTATGATTAACGTTGATTAAACGTAAAACACAATATACCATGATGATTAAACTTAATAGAAATCAGGTATTAAGAGTAATAAAAACAATGATTAAAACCAGAGGTCAAAAAAATGGCTTTTAATAACCGATTAAAACCCGATCACCATAAAACCATCAGTGAAAAATGAGAAAAAGAATTGGCTTTATTAATGATTATACACCCTGTAAAAAAGGAAAATAAGAATATAAAATAGATTAAAAAGACAATATATTTAAAAAAACAAACCGATTTTAATAATGTTTTCAACTGGGGATTAAACTTTTTATCAGCCAGTTAAATAATCGTTTATAAATAATCCCAATGACAAAATTCGCAAATAAATGATTTAATCAAATCGAGCTGGATTACTTTTATCGTTATTATGTTGCATTTATTATGCAACACCGCGACACGTTAAATATGCCCTTTTAAACTTATTTTATACTAGCCAATAACATTGCTTTTCTACGATTTTATTTAAATTATACTTATATTTCATACCTTTAATGTAATTTAACGCTATAATAAATTCATATCGTTATTTTTAAAAGATATTTTCGTGCTCTTTTAACACTTAAATATCCCTTTAATCATTATAACCTTTCTGGCTAATTAATTTTCCTGTAATAAAATATTATTAAATGAATTTACTGATTTATTTAAACATCATTTAAATAGACATGGTTTTAAGAGAAAACCTAAAATCATATGACGAGACTATTTTAATAAATAAAAGATTTTATTTTTATAACCCAAGTCTTTTCAAAACTGACCCGGTAAGGACAACCTTACCGGGTTTCGATTATTCCAAATAATTCATCACAACCGACTGACTATTTAGAGTATGATTTTCGCTTGTTGTACCACATCAATCAGTGGCTGAGGCCAGATACCCAGCGCCAGTACCAATAATGCAGAAATCAGCACAACCATCCCGCCGGCAGTTAAGGCCCAATTCCTCGGTGTATCACGGTTAAGGGTTTTTGGCGCATGCAAGTACAGACTCACCATCACTCTGAGATAGTAATAAAGGCCGATAGCACTGCCAAGAACCACCGCCGCAGTCAGCCACCACCGTTCAGCCTGTACACCCACGACAATCACATAGAACTTACCAATAAAGCCCAATGTCATTGGGATACCCGCCAGTGACAACATCATCACTGTCATTACCGCAGACAAAATCGGCTTATGCCAAAACAGGCCACGGTATGAGTAGAGGGAATCCGCATCCAGTCCTTTATATGGGCTGGACATCAGGCTAACGACACCAAACGCACCGATGCTGCTAAACAGATAACCCGCCAGATAGATACCCACCGTTTCTTCTGCAAGCTGGTTGTTTTGTACCGCTACCAGCGCCACTAACAGATAACCTAAGTGGGCAATAGAAGAGTAACCAAGCAGGCGTTTGATATTCGTCTGAGTCAGCGCCATCAAGTTACCGAACAACATCGAGGCAATCGCAATGACGGTTAATACCGTACGCAGCGCTTCACTGTCCGCCATCGGCGCTTCAACAAACAGACGCATCACTACTGCGAAAATCGCTATCTTACTGGCAGTTGCCAGAAAGGTAGAAACAGGAGCAGGCGCCCCCTGATAAACATCCGGTGTCCAGAGATGGAAAGGGACCAGCGACAATTTGAAGCCAAGACCCACAACCATCATACCCAGACCTGCCAAGATTAAAGGTTGATAGATATAGCTGTCAGACAAACGATGCCCCAGTGCCGCAAAAGAGAGATCGCCCGATTCCGCATAGAGCAACGCGATACCAAACAGCATGAAAGACGATGCCGCCGCAGACAGTAGCATGTACTTAATCGCCGCTTCCAGAGAGCGTTTCTGACGATAGGCATAACCAATCAAACCAAATAGCGGCAAAGTAAGCAGTTCAATACCGATAAACAATGATGCCAGATGGTTTGCACAAGCCAGGAGAATACCGCCCACGGTCGCAATCAGCACCAGCAGGTAGAACTCTTCTTTGTTATCCGGATAGTTTTCCAGCCAGGAATAGGCAAAAGTAGACGTTGCCAGGCTCGCAACCAGTACCAGACCGATATAGAGCATAGCGTAGCCGTCCACATGAACCAGTGGGGTGACATCCATCGCTTCCTGCTGCCCAACAAAGTAGAGGGACAGCAGAGCCAGATTCAAACCTACTACGGTCAGCGTGGTATTGATAAAGTGATCGCGTCGCCACGCAATGGACAGCATCACAACCACTACCGTCAATCCGACGATCAACAGCGGTAACAGCGCGATCAGTTGTTGAGGAGTTATTGTCATGGCGAATTACGGCCTTGTAGTTGAAATTGAAGCTGAATACCAGGTCTGGATGTTATCCATCGCTGCCGCTGAAGTATCAAGGATAGGTTGTGGGTAGAAGCCCATCACCACCAGTAATATCAACAGCAACATGACAATAGATATTTCCCGCATATCCATCCGTCTTAGTGGCTCATCTGATTTTGGCGCGCCGTAATAAGCCCGCTGCATCATATACAGGGCATATACAGAAGCGAAAACCAGTCCGAACACAGAGATCGTTATAATTAACGTGTATTCACTAAAACTGCCAAACAGAATCATAAACTCACCGACAAAGTTACCGGTTCCCGGCATCCCCAGGGTCGCAACAGCAAAGCACAGCGACAACGCAGGCAAAAACTGCACACGTCGCCACAACCCCCCCATTAGATTCATATCACGGGTATGCAAGCGCTCATAAAGCTGACCACAAAGAATAAACAGGCCCGCGGCTGATAAACCATGAGCAATCATCTGAATAATCGCCCCCTGGTAAGCAAGCTGGCTGCCAGAGTAAATCGCTATCAACACAAATCCCATATGCGAGATACTGGTATAAGCAATCAGGCGTTTGATATCTGTCTGGCTGAATGCCATCCATGCGCCATAGAAGATCCCAAGCACACCCAACCACATGGCGATTGGGGTGAACTCGTGAGAAGCTTCCGGGAACAGTGGCAAGCCAAAACGCAACAGACCATAACCCGCCGTTTTCAGCAAGATCCCCGCCAAGTCAACAGAACCCGCAGTTGGTGCCTGACTGTGAGCATCCGGTAACCACCCATGCAAAGGCACAACCGGCATTTTTACCGCAAAGGCGATAAAGAAACCCAACATCAGCAGGTATTGAACGGTATGTGACATTGGCGTATTCAGTAATTTCTCATAACTGAATGTCCATTCGCCCGTCGCGTTATAGTGCACCAATACCAGCGCCATAATCGCAATCAGCATCACCAGACCGCTCGCCTGGGTATAAATGAAGAATTTGGTCGCCGCGGTGATACGCGTCTTACCGCCTGATCCTCTGTGTCCCCACAATGCAATCAGGAAGTACATCGGTACCAACATCATTTCCCAGAAGAAGAAGAACAGGAACATGTCGATAGCGAGGAACACCCCCATCACACCACCCAGGATCCACAGCAGGTTCAAGTGGAAGAAGCCCTGATATGGTTGATTTTCCGTCCATGAACAGAGAATAGCCATCAGCCCCAGCAGCGCAGTCAACACGACCATCAGCAGGGATAAGCCATCCAGTGCAAGGTGAATGCTGATACCAAAACGTGGGATCCACGGCATAAAAAATTCTGATTGCCATTGAGGGATCCCCTGCGGATTAGCCAGGGTATAGCCCCCCTGCAACCACAATTGCAGTGAGAGCACCAGAGTCAACCCCATCGAAATTAACGCGATCCAACGTGGTACACGGGTACCAAAGCGTTCAGTCTGCCAGCTCAGCAAACCTCCGATGAAGGGCAAAAGAATTAGCCAAGGTAATAGCATGGCGCAATGTGTCCCTTAAATTAAACCAGTAGCAGCAGAGCTAAAACCAGCACTGCACCCAACCCCATAGAGGCAACGTACCAACGGACTTGCCCATTTTCACTCAGGCTAAGACCTTTGTTACTCCAGCGTGATAACACCGCCGGAATATTCATCAGTGAATTTAGCGGATCGTTCCGTAATAAATGGGTAATGCTCTTGAATGGCTTAACAAATACCCAGTCATACAGAACATCAAAGCCCCAGGCATTAAACCACCATACGGAAAAGAAGCGTCCCGGAGCACTTTGCGCCACGCTATTCACCAACTGACGTTTACCTAAATACAGTGCCATCGCCAGCAAAATACCCGCAACCGCCACCACACCAGAAACCACTTCCAGCATCATTTTACCTGTATCGCCCGTTGCATGGTCTTGCGGCAACACACCCGCCAGTGGTGGCGCAATCAATGCGCCCACAAAGGTGGAAAGCACCAGCAATACCAGTAATGGCAGGTGATGGGTAATCCCTTTAACCGGGTGCGCTTTGGTTTTTGCCTCACCGTGGAACACGATAAAAATCATACGGAAGGTATACAGAGACGTCATAAACGCACCGGCCAGACCCGCTAACATGAGGTTGATATGACCATGTGACATTGCCCCCCACAGAATTTCATCTTTACTGTAGAAACCGGCAGTGACGATTGGCAACGCCGATAGCGCCGCGCCACCGACCAGGAAGCAGATATAAACCAACGGAATGGATTTACGCAATCCACCCATTTTGAAAATATTCTGCTCGTGATGACAAGCCAGGATGACGGAACCCGAGGCCAGGAACAACAGCGCCTTAAAGAATGCGTGCGTCATCAGGTGGAAGATTGCCGCATCCCACGCCTGAACCCCCAACGCCAGGAACATGTAGCCAATCTGACTCATCGTTGAGTAAGCCAGTACACGTTTAATATCGGTTTGCACCAACGCAGCAAAACCTGCCAACACCAGAGTAACAGCGCCAATAGTCCCAACCAATTGCAGGATTTCCGGGGCCATCAAGAACAGACCGTGACTTCGGGCAACCAGATAAACCCCGGCGGTCACCATCGTTGCGGCGTGAATAAGCGCAGAAACCGGCGTCGGGCCGGCCATCGCATCAGCCAACCAGGTTTGTAACGGCAATTGAGCTGATTTACCGACTGCTCCCCCTAATATCATCAGGGTCGCCCAGGTAATCACCGAAGAACCGGCTTCCAGATGTTGCGGTGCCAAAACCGCCAATTCGCGGAAGTTCAGGGTTCCCAAATTGTCATACAGAATAAACATGCCGATAGCCAGGAAGACGTCACCCACACGGGTAACGACAAAGGCTTTCATTGCCGCGGCACCATTTGCCGGGTTGGTATAGTAGAAGCCAATCAGCAAATAACTGCACAGCCCCACCCCTTCCCAGCCGAGATACATCAGCATCATGTTATCTGCCAGAACCAGTATCACCATGCTGGCGATAAACAGGTTGGTATAAGCGAAGAAACGGGAATAACCCTCTTCACCACGCATATACCATGAGGCATACATATGGATCAGGAAACCAACACCGGTGACCACACTCAGCATGGTCAGAGACAAACCATCAAGAACCAGCGTGAAAGGAATACTGAAATCCCCAACCTCCATCCAGTTCCACAGGTTTTGGCTGTAAACCAGATCACCCGCCACATTCTGGCTGTTGAAATCAATAGCAACCCACAAAGTCACCAGCGCAGCCAGACCAACAGAACCAATCCCGATGGTGGCTGATGTGTTTTCAGACCAGCGGCCACGGGAAAATGCCAACAGCAAAAATCCCAGCAGTGGCAGCAGAATTGTTAAATAGAGTAAGTTCATCCGCGCATCTCACTGACTGTATCAATATTCAGACTCTGGCGACGACGATAAAGCTGCAATAACAACGCCAGGCCAATACTCGCCTCTGCCGCAGCCAAACTAATCGCCAGAATGAACATCACCTGACCATCCGGCTGCCCCCAATAGCTGCCTACCACCACAAAAGCCAGGGCCGCAGCATTAATCATCACTTCAAGGCCAATTAACATAAACAACAGATTACGACGGATGATGAGCCCGGTCAGGCCCAGAACAAATAGGATTGCCGCCAAAATCAGTCCATGTTGAAGAGGTATCATGGTTGTTCCTCCGCATTTCGGTTACTGAGCACTTCACCCTGTTTGTGTTCACGGCCTATGTGATAAGCCACCACCATACCGGCCAGTAACAGCAGAGAAGCCAGTTCAACAGCCAGCACATAGGGGCCAAACAGGCTGATACCCACTTCTTTGGCGCTGACAACTTCCCCCGTGATATTGTCGGCAATATCACCATGAGAAACGTTGACAATGGTATACACCAGCACGATAAGCAACACGGCTGACAGCAGACCCGGACCAACCCAGGTCCGCGGTTTCAGCCAAATACGCTCCTGTTCAACAACAGATCTGCCAAGGTTAAGCATCATCACCACGAAAACGAACAGCACCATAATGGCCCCGGCGTAAACGATGATCTCCAGCGCTGCAGCAAAATAAGCACCCAGCGAAAAAAACACCGCTGAAAGCGCCAGCAGAGAAACAATCAAATACAAAAGCGCGTGTATTGGATTGGTGTGTGTAATCACCCTGATGGTTGCCAATATCGCAACCAGCCCGGCGGTATAAAACGTAAATTCCATGAATATCGCTCCTTACGGCAACAGGCTTTTAACGTCGATAGGTTTTGCTTCGTCGTCGGCTTCACCTTTTGATTTGCCGTCAATCGCCATACCTGTCTTACGGTAAAAGTTATAATCAGGATATTTACCTGGCCCTGAAATCGTCAGGTCATCTTTTTCATACACCAGATCCTGGCGCTTAAACTCCCCCATTTCGAAATCCGGTGTTAACTGGATTGCGGTAGTCGGGCAAGCCTCTTCACACAGGCCGCAGAAAATGCAACGTGAGAAGTTAATGCGGAAAAACTCCGGATACCAGCGACCATCTTTATGCTCAGCCTTTTGCAATGAAATACAGCCAACCGGGCAAACTGCCGCACACAGGTTACAGGCAACACAACGCTCTTCGCCGTCCGGATCACGTGTCAACACAATACGGCCACGGTAACGGGGTGGCAGATAAACCGGTTCTTCAGGATACATTTGGGTTTCGCGCTTATGAAAAGCATGCAGGCCAATCATCCAAATACTGCGTACCTGGGTGGCGAAACCAACCGCTAACTCTTTTAATGTCATGGTTCATTCCCCCCTTATTGAGCGTTGTACAAAATCACTGCCGCAGTCGCCAGCAGGTTTAGTAAGGTCAGCGGCAAACAAATTTTCCAGCCAAATGCCATTACCTGGTCATAACGCGGGCGCGGTAAAGAGGCACGTATCAGGATGAACATCACCATGAAAAACGCAGTTTTCAGCGCAAACCAGACAAACGGCGGCAGGAATGGACCGTGCCAACCACCAAAGAACATTGTCACAATCAAGGCAGAAACCGTGACAATACCGATATATTCACCCACGAAGAACAGACCAAATTTCATACCGGAGTATTCAATGTGGTAGCCATCAGCCAGTTCCTGTTCTGCTTCCGGCTGGTCAAATGGGTGACGGTGACACACGGCCACACCCGCGATAGCAAAAGTCAGGAAGCCAAAGAATTGAGGAATGATATTCCACATGTGTTCCTGTGCGTTGACGATATCCACCATATTGAAGGAATCAGCCTGTGCAACAACGCCCATAAAAGAGAGGCCGAGAAACACCTCATAACTCAGTGTCTGTGCAGAAGCACGCATCGCCCCCAGCAGGGAGTATTTGTTGTTACTTGCCCATCCGGCAAACAAAACCGCGTAGACAGCCAGACCCGCCATCATCATGAAGAATAAAATGCCGATGTTGAGGTCCGCAGCCATCCAGTTCGGAGTGATAGGCACAATGGCAAAGGCAAGCAACAGAGAGCAGAAACCAATAACAGGCGCTAAGGTAAAGATCAACCGGTCAGCAAAACGAGGTACCCAGTCCTCCTTGAAGAACATTTTGATCATGTCGGCCACGATCTGTAATGATCCGCCCCAACCGACACGGTTTGGCCCATAACGGTTCTGAAACAACGCCAGCAAACGTCGTTCACCAAAGCTCATTAATGCCCCACAGGCAACCACCACCACCAAGATCACCACCGATTTCAGAATAGCGATCAGTACATCAATAACGTCGGGGGTTAACCAACTCATTGTGCCGCCTCCCGCAGATTATTCACTGAAACACCCGCCAGTACCGGAGGAATACCCGGCATTCCCATTGGCAAGCCAATCTGACCTTGAGCGAGCTTTTCACTCAAACGAACTGCCAAACGCAGTTGCTGACCAAAACAATCAAACTCCAGAATAGAACCTGTTTTCACTCCCAGTTGATCCGCATCTTTGTTATTGAGCATCACATAAGGCTCCGGCATACGTTCCTGAATCACATCGGAACGTTGGGTTAATTCTTCACTGCCAAACAGGTGGTGGTAAGGCGCGACGACCCATTGGTTATCCCGTACAGAAAATTCAGCCGGAATCTGATCAAAGTAGTTCAGACCACCGTCAGTCGTTTCAATCAGACGTACACCCGGATCACCAAAGCGCAGATGACCACCGACTTCCGCCTGGAATTTATTCCACGCCTGCGGTGAGTTCCAGCCCGGCGCCCAGGCAAACGGAACCTGCTGACGATTTGCATCAGGGCTATTGTTGCCTTCCATTGAGAAAGCAAACGCTGAATCAATATCCTGTGGCTGACGCTGCTCATGGACACTGAGATTCGCCAGCATCGCAGTACGGCCACTGTAACGGTGCGGTGAACGCGCCAGTTTCTGACCACGGATGCGGAATGTGGAATCAGGCGCAGCATCAACAATGCCCTTAAGCTGTGGCATCACGCCAACACAAGCATCAATAACATGGTCAAGCTGAGTCCAATCCAAATGACATTCGGTATAAGTCGCGTGCAGAGAGTGCAGCCAACGCCAGCTCTCCAGCATCACCACGGATTTGTCATAGAAAGAAGGCTGGAAAACCTGGAAGTAACGCTGTGCCCGGCCTTCCTGATTCACTAGCGTGCCGTCGCTTTCTGCAAAGCTGGCAGCCGGAAGGATCAGATGGGCTTTATCCATGATAGCCGTGCGCTGATGGTCAACCACAATCAGGTTTTTCAGCGTGTTCAGTGCATCATCGACCTTATCGGCTGCTGCATGTCGATAGAGATCATTTTCCATCACGATAGCCGTATCAGATTGACCACTGCTAATACGTTGCAAAGCAACATCCAGTGGCTGGGCCTCCATCATTCCTAATCCAATGCTGTTCGCATAGATCGCGACAAACGACAGACCGACATCTGAGCCTTTATCCTTCAGCGCCCAGGCAACATTGGCTGCCGCCTGAATGATCGCATCACTACCCACGTTACTGCCGCTGATAATCAATGGTTTCTTCGCGCCAATCAGTGCCTGCGCAACCATTTCCACTTTCGCTTTCAGTTCATCAGGTAAATTTTCGACTGCCGGTGCCGTGTTATCCAATGCATGAGCGACGGCAAAACCAAAACGGGCCTGATCATCAACCGGCGCACGGTAATTCCACGCCGCGATATCATCCAGACGGGTATCATCCACGTTAGTCACAAACAGGGGATATTTAGCACGCTGGCCGATATTCATCACCGCGGCAATCTGCCAGTCAGCGACTTTCTGAGCTGCTGCCATTTCGCGGGCTTTGCCTTTCACCGCCTGACGAACGGACAGTGCCATACGGGCACCGGTCTGAGTCAGGTCTTCACCTAAAATCAGCACCGCATCGTAGCTTTCAATTTCACGCAGCGACGGCGTATAAACGCCACCCTGCTGGAGAATTTCCAACATCATATCCAGGCGTTGCTGTTCAGCAGCAGCAATCCCGCTATAGAAGTTTTCCGCGCCCACCAGTTCACGCAGGGCAAAATTGCTTTCCAGGCTGGCCCGTGGTGAACCGATACCAATGGCATTTTTGGCCTGACGTAAAATATCCGCCCCACCCTGCATAGCTTGTTCAGCGTTAAGCGAGATCCAATGATCACCACGCAATTGTTGTGGCTGACGAGGCCGGTCTTTACGGTTGACATAACCGTAGCCAAAGCGACCGCGGTCACACATAAAGTAGTGGTTTACCGTACCGTTATAACGGTTCTCAATACGGCGTAATTCACCATAACGTTCCCCAGGACTGGTGTTACAGCCAATACTGCACTGCTGGCAGATGCTTGGCGCAAACTGCATATCCCATTTACGGTTATAACGTTCGGAATGGGTTTTGTCAGTGAATACCCCAGTCGGGCAGATTTCTACCAGATTACCGGAGAATTCACTTTCCAGCGTGCCGCTTTCAGGGCGACCGAAATAGATGTTATCGTTAGCGCCATAGACACCAAAATCAGAGCCGTCAGCGTAATCTTTGTAGTAGCGCACACAGCGATAACAGGCAATACAGCGGTTCATTTCATGAGAAATAAACGGCCCCAATTCCTGGTTAATATGTGTACGCTTAGTGAAACGGTATTTACGGAATGTATGGCCGGTCATCACGGTCATATCCTGCAAGTGGCAGTTGCCCCCTTCTTCACACACGGGACAATCATGCGGGTGGTTGGCCATCAGCCACTCAACCACACTCGCACGAAATTGTTTGGCCTCTTCATCATCAATAGCGATGAAAGTGCCATCCGTTGCCGGAGTCATACAGGACATAATCAGACGACCGCGCGTATCATCCGCGTTTTGGTATTGCTTTACCGCACATTGGCGGCAAGCGCCAACGCTTCCCAGCGCTGGATGCCAGCAAAAATAAGGAATATCTAGCCCTAAAGAGAGGCAAGCTTGTAACAGGTTATCAGCCCCGTCTACATCATATTTTTTGCCGTCTACATGTATCGTAGCCATAGTCAGCATGCTTCCAAGTGACCTGCTTTTCAGCAAGTGTTAATCAAAAATTCTGCTAATTTCGTGAAGAACCCATTACCAACGCTGCTTTAGCAGGTTTGGTTGGATACCCGCAATCAGGTGAGTGTTCCCATAGTCTTGGGTCACAATTCCAGCTTCGAATTCATCACGGAAATATTTGATGGCACTCTGTAAGGGTTCCACAGCCCCGGGTGCATGAGCACAAAATGTATTACCCGGCCCAAGGAAGCGACAGAGCTGTTCCAACGTTTCGATATCCCCTGGCTGCCCTTCTCCACGTTCTATTGCACGCAGAATTTTCACGCTCCACGGCAGTCCGTCACGACATGGGGTACACCAGCCGCAGGATTCACGGGAAAAGAATTCTTCAAGATTACGGGTCAGCGAAACCATGTTGATTTCGTGGTCAACAGCCATTGCCAACGCAGTACCCAAACGGCTGCCCGCTTTAGCGATATTTTCAAAATCCATTGGCAGATCCAGATGTTCAGCGGTCAGGAAGTCTGTTCCTGCGCCACCCGGTTGCCACGCTTTGAATTTCAGGCCGTCACGCATGCCACCAGCATAATCTTCAAGAATTTCACGGGCAGTCACCCCGAATGGCAATTCCCACAACCCCGGATTTTTCACCCGACCGGAGAATCCCATCAATTTAGTACCGGCATCTTTACTCTTGCCCGCACTCAGGCCGATATACCACTCTTTACCGAATTCAAGAATTGAGGGAACGTTGCATAAGGTTTCAACATTATTGACACAAGTCGGCTTGCCCCATGCGCCGGAAGTGGCTGGAAATGGCGGTTTTGAGCGAGGGTTAGCCCGACGGCCTTCCAGGGAATTAATCAGCGCGGTCTCTTCACCACAGATATAACGCCCTGCGCCAGTATGAACAAACAGCTCAAAATCAAAGCCGCTGCCCATAATATTTTTACCCAACAAACCTGCCACCTTAGCTTCTTCAATGGCTTTACGCAGATGCACCGCCGCTTCCACATATTCACCACGCAAGAAGATATAGCCACGATAAGCTTTCAGGGCAAACGCACTGATCAGCATCCCTTCCACCAGCAGATGAGGAAGCTGCTCCATCAGCAAACGGTCTTTGTAAGTACCCGGCTCCATTTCATCTGCGTTACACAGCAGATAACGAATATTCATGCTTTCGTCTTTCGGCATCAGACTCCATTTCAGACCGGTGGAGAAACCGGCACCTCCACGACCTTTCAGCCCGGCGTCTTTTACCAAAGAAACCACTTCTGCCGGAGCCATGCCTTTCAGTGCTTTTTCAGCACCGCGATAACCACTTTTGCTGCGGTACTCATCCAGCCATACCGGCTGTTTGTCATCACGCAAGCGCCAGGTAAGAGGATGGGTTTCCTCAGTACGGATAATTTCTTTTATTCCTGAATGTGCTGTCATGGATACTGCTCCAGTAACTTTTCAATCTCTTCAGGTTTGACAGAACTGTGAGTATCGTCATCGATCATCATGGTCGGGCCTTTATCACAGTTACCCAAGCAACAGGTTGGCAGTAGCGTAAAACGCCCGTCTTGCGTCGTCTGGCCCGGACAGATCTTCAAATGCCTTTCAATAGCGGCCTGGACATCCTGATAACCGGTAATGTGGCAAACCACGCTGTCACAGTAACGGATAATATGGCGGCCCACTGGCTGGCGATAAATCTGGCTGTAGAATGTTGCCACACCTTCCACATCACTGGCAGGAATACCAAGCACATCAGCAATCGCGTAAATGGCGCCATCCGGCACCCAACCACGATGCTTCTGCACAATTTTCAATGCTTCGATAGAAGCGGCGCGCGGATCTTCGTAATGGTGTTTTTCATGCTCAATCGCATCGTGCTCTTCGGTACTCAGTACAAAACCTGCTTTTGCCTGAGGCTCTGTCACGTTAACCACATCAAGGCGCGCCTGTTGAGCATTCGCGTTAATTTCACTTTGCATAGTTAGCGATCCACATCAGACATAACAAAATCAATACTGCCCAGATACACGATCAGGTCAGAAACCAAGCTACCGCGGATCACCGAAGGAATTTGCTGCAAATGAGGAAAACTCGGTGTACGAACACGGGTGCGATAACTCATGGTACTGCCGTCACTGGTCAGATAGTAACTGTTGATACCCTTGGTTGCTTCAATCATCTGGAAAGACTCATTTGCTGGCATTACCGGCCCCCATGACACTTGCAGAAAGTGGTTAATCATGGTTTCAATATGCTGCAAAGTGCGTTCTTTCGGCGGTGGAGTCGTCAATGGGTGATCGGCCTTGAATGGGCCTTCCGGCATATTTTTCAGACACTGTTTCAGGATCCGCATACTTTGACGGACTTCTTCCACTTTCAGCATCACACGGTCATAACAGTCGCCGTTATTACCAATCGGCACGTCGAATTCAAAATTTTCATAACCAGAGTATGGGCGCCATTTACGTACATCAAATGCAATACCCGTTGCCCGCAAACCGGCCCCGGTCGTGCCCCAGTCAAGAGCTTGTTTAGAATTATAGGCAGCAACGCCAATAGAACGGCCTTTCAAGATGCTGTTTTTCAGCGCCACTTTCACATAGGAATCAAGGCGTTTCGGCATCCAGTTCAGGAAATCATTCAGCAATTTATCCCAACCACGCGGCAGATCATGCGCCACACCGCCAATACGGAACCATGCCGGGTGCATACGGAAACCGGTAATCGCTTCCACCAGATCATAAATTTTCTGGCGGTCGGTAAAGGCGAAGAACACCGGTGTCATCCCACCGACGTCCTGAATAAAGGTCGAGATATACAACAGGTGGCTATTAATCCGGAACAATTCCGACAACATGACACGAATGGTTTTCACCCGATCAGGCACCTCAATACCCGCCAGCTTTTCCACCGCCAGCACATAAGGCATTTCGTTGACGCAACCACCGAGGTACTCAATACGGTCTGTATAGGGAATATAGCTGTGCCAGGACTGGCGCTCACCCATTTTTTCCGCACCGCGATGGTGATAGCCAACATCCGGTACACAATCGACAATCTCTTCGCCATCCAGTTGAAGAATGATACGGAATGCACCATGAGAAGAAGGATGGTTAGGACCAAGGTTAAGGAACATGAAGTCCTCGTTATCGGTACCCCGTTTCATTCCCCACTCTTCCGGCTTGAAAGTCAACGCTTCCATTTCCAGATCTTCTTTCTGCCGGGTTAGCTCGAAAGGATCGAATTCTGTCGCTCGGGCCGGATAGTCCTTACGCAGCGGATGCCCTTCCCAAGTCGGCGGCAACATAATGCGGCGCAGGTTCGGATGGCCGTTAAAGACAATCCCAAACATCTCCCATGTTTCGCGTTCATACCAGTTGGCATTTGGAAATAGGAGTGTTGCCGTCGGGAGATGCAAATCTTTCTCACTGAGCGCAACCTTCAACATAATGTCGCGGTTACGTTCAATAGAAAGCAAATGATAAAACACAGAAAAATCTGCGTCAGGCAGCCCCTGACGGTGAGTACGCTGGCGCTCATCCATGCCATGCAAATCAAATAGCATGACATAAGGCTTAGGCAGTTTTTTCAGAAAAGTGATTACTTCCAGTAATTGTTCACGCTTCACCCAGACTACTGGTATACCGGTGCGGGTTGGCTGAACAGTAAAGGCATCCGGGCCAAAATGGTTACGCAGCTCACTCACAACCGGATCATCAAGATGGTCATGAGTCTGCCACGCAGGCCGGGCGCTTTCTTGCGCTATCTGATCTATCATCATTCTTCACCACAACGCTTTGATCAGTGTTTGTTTTGATCAGTATTGTTATCGCAACACATTGCTCTGGTTACGCTGTACGGCTAAAAGCCCTAAACTTCGTCTGGTGTACGCAGATTTTTCACTGCGATACGTTCCCCGTGCTTACGTTCTCTTTCTGACTGCATATTGGCACGGTAAACCCCTTGATCGCCCACGACCCAAGACAACGGACGACGCTCTTTGCCGATCGACTCCTGCAACAACATCAGAGCCTGCATATAGGCTTCAGGGCGGGGAGGACAACCAGGGATATAAACATCAACGGGGATAAACTTATCAACCCCCTGAACCACAGAGTAGATATCGTACATACCACCAGAGTTGGCGCAGGCTCCCATTGAGATAACCCATTTCGGCTCAAGCATCTGGTCATAAAGGCGCTGAATAACCGGAGCCATTTTGGTGAAACAGGTTCCAGCGACCACCATAAAATCCGCCTGACGGGGTGACGCACGTAAAACTTCAGCCCCAAAACGGGCGACGTCATGAACGGCAGTAAATGATGTCGCCATTTCCACATAACAGCAGGAAAGACCGAAGTTATAAGGCCACAGGGAGTTTTTACGTCCCCAGTTCACCAAATCATGCAGAGCGTGTTCCAGTTTGCCCATATAAACACTACGGTGGACGTGTTGCTCCAGTGGGTCAACGACAATTTCCTGTTTTTGCAGGGGATAACGGTCATTCTCACCGTTCGGATCTATGCGGGTGAGCGTATAATCCATCTTTATGCCTCGCTATTACTGCGGATGACTATTGTTAATGTTAATCACAACGCTTGGTTTACTCACCTGGCGACTTGATCGGGATGGCGTCCAATTCAGCGCACCAATACGCACCAAGTAAAACAAGCCTGCCAATAACACCAAAATGAAAATACTTGCTTCGATAAAGCCTAACCAACCACTCTCTTTGATAGAGACTGACCATGCATATAGAAACAGAGCTTCAACATCGAAGATGACAAAGAACATGGCGACCAGATAGAACTTGGCCGACATACGGAGACGAGCACTGCCGACAGAATCAATACCTGATTCATAAGGGATATGTTTTGCCCGGGCTTTAGCTCTCCCACCCAGAAAAAACGCCCCTAACAGCATCAAAGCACACAGACCGAAAGCACCTAAAAGAAATACCGCGAATGCCCAGTGATGGGCAAAGAGTTCAGTGGATGTTGACATACTCATTGCTTACTCATCAAAAGTGGTGTCAAAAGTGTCTGCTCTTTTGTCTGGCAGTGTTGCACCACATCGATTCAAGGGAAGGGGTAACAACCAAATCTGAAACACTGCTAATCAATGATTGATGGAGTGAATCTTTTTGGTTTTTACTCCTCTCAACAATATTTTGTCTGTTATGACAAAATTAATCTAACATTTATTTACAAACAACAAACTTAATCTTAACGGATCGTGCTACCACACTGCTAAAACGTGTCAGTCACTTGACATGCAAACAGCATCGAAAGCTAGTTTAACCGATAACTCGCTTTTACTACATCATTATCTCAGGAAAAACCTGCCTTTCCACTGCTTCATAGAGGGTATTTATTTGATCAAGTACACAGTTTGACAGAAAAAAATTTTGACACTGATGATAATTCATTCAAATCTGAAGAAATTATATTTTTCATCTGTGAGAGTAAGAAAAAAATCCAAGCTCACTACAGAAACTCTTATTTTATCAATTCTGCAAATTATTACTTTGTTAACAATATAACAATTTGTTAACCAAATCAGGAAGGGGTTAGGAAAAAAGCCACCGTATATTCAATGATCATGATAACGGCAAAATAAGGTGAATTTAGTTGATGATTACTTATAAATATATCCGGAAAGCTAATACCTCCTTTCATCCATAATGGAGGTATTAGCAAAAGATTAAGTGCTTCAGATATTACTCTTCAATAATGTCGCCATCATCGGAAAGCGGTTCTTCAGAAACCCCCGATATAGTGTATAGGGTTTTCTTATTCTCTATCGCACTAAAAACAGTCAGAACAGATTCATTCTGTTCATTACTATGTCTATATAGAGAGAACTGGGTTTCAGGCAAACGGGGAAGCCCTTCACTCTCGCCTAAAATACGCAGATCAGCATTTTGCATTTCCAAAGGACGGGCAGTAATACCGACTTCGGCATTCACTGCCGTGCGAACAGCCGACAGAGAAGCAGCCTCATAAGCAATACGCCACGATATCCCGACCTCATCCAGCGTATCCAGCGCCAACTGGCGGAATGGGTTTGTTTCATCCATCACAACCAGCGGCACAGGCTCGTTTGTCTGTAGCTGAAAATCAGGGGCACAATGCCATAATACCGGTGTTGAGCGCAAAACAGTCCTGGGATGATGACTGATCTTTGCCGTTGTTAGCGCTAAATCGATCTCATGGCTATCCAGCATACTTTCAATAAATTGAGTTCGCTTTATACGAACATCTATTGCCATCCGCGGATAAACCGAAGCGATGCGATTTAACAAAAAAGGGAGCAGTGTATCCACAGTATCATCGGATGCACCGATTCTTAACTCACCTTCTGCATCGCTATAGGTTAATGATGCACTAGCATCATCATTAGCGCGCAGGATCTGTCTTGCATAGCCAAGAAGTTGAAGACCATGCTCTGTAAGAAGCTTATTACGGCCGTGGCGGGCAAACAACTCTCTGCCCACCAACTGCTCCAAACGCTGCATTTGCTGACTTACAGCCGATTGCGTTCTGCAGACTGCTGCTGCTGCTGCTGCAAACGTATTTAAATCAGCAACAGCAACAAAAGTTCTTAGCAGATCGAGATCGAGATTCATTATCGGACGATTTGCATTTATCATTGTTTATTCATCACTTTTTTTTGATTTTAATTACTAACTAACCTGGTGTTTTTACGTAAGCACTATCAAATTAAATAACATCGATTAGACAGTACTCTACTCTATTAAATAGGGCAAAGATTTACTGCTGTTTTTTTACCTATTGAACCCATAGTGGGTTTTATTTTCTCCTCTTTCTTAGCAAAAGTTACTCGGATTCCTAAATAGACTAAGGACAATCCCTATTTACAACACCCTATATGTGATTTCTAGTTTGGTTATTTTGTTTTCTGACTCACGTCAAAGAATAACATAAGTTATATCAGAAAAACTAAATATAAAGTAAAAATCTACAATATTACTAATGTTTGATAATCCTATTCAGATAAATTTACAACTAGTTTCCAGAAATGCTCAAAAATATTGTTCGATCTTTCTAAAATATATAGTTCTAAATTGCCAATTCAAGCCAAATCTTATACATAAGAATAAATTATACAAACACAATAGCTTTTATTGGCAAATTGAACTGTGCTCATTTTCCCCCCCACAACCACGCAACCATGCCGCTGTGACGTTAAAAATGCTTCATATCCACACTAAAAAATAAGAACAACTCAGATTATAAATCCAATAAAATGATAAATTTAAGAATTTAATACTGACATAATTTGCATAAAAAGATACTAAAATAACAACACCCCTACTAAAACAACCATTTTAACCAAATATATCAATGCATCTTCAAAACACCTGGAGGGAAGAGTACATTAAATGTCAGACGCTATATGCCAGGCGCCCCCTTTTTAGCAAGATTAAGGTAAGACTCTCTATGCTAGCAGTTAAAAAATCCAGCAAATTGGATAATGTTTGTTACGACATCCGCGGACCCGTACTCAAGGAAGCTAAACGCCTTGAAGAAGAAGGTAACAAAGTCCTCAAATTAAATATCGGTAATCCAGCCCCTTTTGGTTTTGAAGCACCCGATGAAATCCTGGTAGATGTTATCCGCAACTTACCAACAGCGCAGGGTTATTCAGATTCAAAAGGCCTGTATTCTGCACGTAAAGCGATCATGCAACATTATCAAGCCCGGAATATGCTGGATGTGAGTGTTGAAGATATTTATATCGGCAATGGCGTTTCTGAATTAATCGTTCAGGCAATGCAGGCATTACTGAATACCGGTGATGAAATGCTGGTTCCCGCCCCTGATTATCCTCTCTGGACAGCAGCGGTTTCACTCTCCAGCGGAAAAGCCGTACATTATATGTGTGATGAAGAGGCAGATTGGTTTCCTGACTTAGATGATATCCGTAACAAAATTACCCCTCGCACGCGCGGGATTGTGATTATTAACCCCAATAATCCAACGGGTGCTGTATATAGTAAGGCGCTGTTACTGGAAATTGTTGAAATAGCCCGTCAGCATAATTTGATTATTTTTGCTGATGAGATTTACGACAAAATCTTATATGACGATGCCGAGCATCATTCAATTGCCGCACTTGCCCCTGACTTGTTAACGGTAACATTTAACGGATTATCTAAAACATATCGGGTAGCTGGTTTTCGTCAGGGCTGGATGGTATTAAACGGTCCGAAAAAGCACGCCAAGAGCTATATTGAAGGTTTAGAGATGCTGGCATCAATGCGTTTATGTGCAAATGTGCCAATGCAACACGCTATTCAAACCGCATTAGGCGGTTACCAGAGTATCAGTGAATTCATTTTACCCGGTGGTCGTTTGTATGAACAACGCAACCAAGCATGGGAATTAATTAATCAAATCCCTGGCGTTTCCTGTGTGAAACCTAAGGGAGCTTTATATATGTTCCCGAAAATTGATGCGAAGCGTTTTAACGTCCATGATGACCAGAAGATGGTACTTGACCTCTTATTACAAGAGAAGGTCCTGCTCGTACAGGGAACGGCATTTAACTGGCCGCAACCCGATCATTTCCGCATCGTAACACTACCAAGGATTGATGAACTGGAGATGGCCATTCAGAAATTCGCCCGATTTATTGGCAAATATCATCAGTAAAAATAAGCACCATTCGATAAGCAGATATTACTGATAACAGACATTATTTATACATGAATTCTATCGGTGGAGAAGAAAACCTACTTTCTTCTCCACCGATAAATTAATCTGACCGATTTGTCTTCACTGGTGAACACATCACCTGTCAGCCAGAAATCCCTGGTAACCATTTCCATCACTTTCTTTATTGATGTCAAATGAGGACACTTTACAAAATAAGGTCAGTCAGTTTTCATTTTTTACCGGTAACACAGACTCGTTTTTTTATTTTCACCGGCGAGTTTATGGTGATTATATAAGGCATTGGCAGGATATAAAAGAATTAAACATCGCATTTATTAAACTTGATAAAGGAGATCGATTGAATAAATAATGAACTATTGTAAATTACATGAAACTTTTGTATGCGAATTGTATATAAAATGAAGTGGAAAAATAAATTTCTTTAAAAAAAAGAAACCCATTATGATTATAACATTGCCAGTTAATAGTAAATGTAAATTAAGAGAATGAATATGAGCCACTTTTTTGCCCACCTTTCCCGTCTGAAACTGATTAATCGTTGGCCTCTTATGCGCAATGTACGCACAGAAAATGTTTCTGAACACAGCCTGCAAGTGGCCTTTGTCGCACACGCTTTAGCGATTATTAAAAACCGCAAATTCAGTGGCAATGTGAATGCTGAACGCATTGCGTTACTGGCAATGTATCACGATGCCAGCGAAGTTATCACCGGGGATTTACCCACCCCTATCAAATATCACAACCCGCATATTGCACGGGAATATAAAAAGATAGAGAAAATCGCGCAGAAAAAATTACTGGAAATGCTACCAGCAGAGTTGCAAGAAGATTTTCGTCCGATATTGGATGACAGCCAGCATACAGAAGAAGAAATTTCTATTGTTAAACAAGCTGACGCCCTGTGCGCTTATCTCAAATGTCTGGAGGAGCTATCAGCAGGTAACAGTGAATTCAATCTGGCGAAAGCCCGGCTTGAAAAAACCCTGGCTGATCGCCACAGCCAAGAAATGGATTACTTTATGACCGTTTTTGTGCCGGGGTTTAACCTGTCGCTGGATGAGATTAGCCTCGATATCCCAAATTAAAATGGGAACAACCAAGGGATAACCAGCACACTAATCACCATCACTAAAACGGTAAACGGCACGCCCAAACGGACAAAATCAGAAAACTTATAACCACCCGGACCAAGAACCAGCGTATTCACCGGTGATGAAACCGGGGTCATAAATGCAGCAGAAGCGGCCACACCAATAATCATGGCGAATGGCATAGGCGATACGACCATTTCACGCGCCGCAGCAATGGCTATCGGTGCCATTAATACCGCCGTTGCCGTGTTGGAAATAAACAAACCGATTACCGCACAAAGTACAAACAAACATAACAGCATTACCCTCGGCCCCATATCACCCGCAATATCCATCAAACCGCGGACAATCAGATCAATCCCGCCGGTTTTCTGTAATGCCAGTGCAAACGGCATCATCCCAACAATAAGAATAATACTGGGCCAGTGAATAGAACGGTAAGCACTTTCCATATCAATACAGCGGAATTTCCCCATCAACAGGCAAGCTATCAACGCGGCAATCACATTGGGGACTTCATCGGTAAGCATCATAGCAACCATCAGCGCCAGACTAAAAAGTGCATGTGGAGCCTGAGATGTTGCCGGGGCCACTTCCTCAATCTCAATGGGCAAATTGAGAACAATAAAATCGCGCATTTTAGTTTGCAGGACGCGGATCAGTTTCCAGTCACCAATAACCAGTAAAATATCCCCAAGTTGCAGTGGTTCATCCACCAGTTTACCCAACAACGGTTCACCATCACGCCGAATACCGACAACATTTAAACCATAGCAGGTACGAAAATGCATTTCCCGCAGGGACTTACCCAATAAGTCTGATTCTGGGATCAGAGAAACTTCCGCCATACCCACATTACGGGATTGTTCAGAGAAATATTCCCCGCGCAGTACCATCGGCTCCAACCATTGTTCACTGCAAAATTGCCGCAGATCCACCTCACTGTCTGACATATCAATCAGCAAGACATCCCGTTCTCTCAATTCTGTATTGCCGACCGCGCTGACCATAACACGCCGGAAACGCCGCCAGCGCTCAATACCAACGACATTAGCCCCATAGCGGGCACGCAAATTTGATTCATCAAGAGAGAAGCCAATCAGCGGGGAACCTGGCCGGATTGCCAGGCGACGGGCACGACCTGATAATTTATAGTCGCGGATAAGGTCACGGAAAGTGCGGCGGTTCCATTTATCATCACCATGATCAGACTGGTTGCCAGCCAGCCAATGACGTGCAATCAGCATATAACCAATGCCAGCAAACAGAATCAAAACACCAATGGGGGTAATGGAGAAAAATTTGAAACCGGGCAACCCTTCCCGAATCAATTCACTGTTAACGACCATATTGGGTGGCGTCGCGACCAACGTCATCATGCCACTGATAAGCCCGGCAAAACTCAGTGGCATCATCAACCGCCCCGGCGAAATTTTCATTCTGGCCGCAACACTCAGCACCACCGGAATGAAAATCGCCACCACCCCCGTAGAACTCATAAAAGCACCAAGACCGGCAACTGTCATCATCAGTAACGCCAACATCTTGGTTTCACTGTTTCCGGCAACCCTTACCAGCCAGTCCCCCATTTGATAAGCGACACCGGTTCTTACCAATCCCTCACCGATAACAAACAAAGCTGCTATCAGTAAAACGTTAGGATCACTGAAGCCACTGGTTGCTTCACCTAGCGTTAACGTGCCGCTCATAACAAACGCGATAATCACCAATAACGCAACAATATCCATGCGAAGTTTATTGGTGGTAAAAAGAACAATAGCTATCAATAGCAGGGTTAGCACCCACAAGAGTTCGCTATTCAAAATGGCCTCTATCAACAAAAAAGAAGATATCGATGTCGAAAACGTGATTAGTAGACCATTTTATTAAGGGAAAATCTCTGGTTACGATCAACAACCTGTCTGTTTTTTGTCATGAATCCTAAATATCATCAAGAAACGACCGATCGAGTTGTTTAAACGCCCGTTTCAACAGCTCTGCGAGAGATTGATAAGTCGGCGTTTGTTGCACCGGCGCCATTGCGATACCGGCTTCGGCAAATTTATCACGGATCTCATGAAACCATTTCAGCAACGTCGTGGGCAAAGGTGTTGATGCCCGTTTCCCCAACCACCATAATCCTTGCATAGGTAAACTACACGCAAACAGCGCAGTCGCAACAGCCGGGCCCAGTTGACCACCCAGTGCAATTTGCCACGTCAGCGTAAAAATAGCCAACGGTGGCATAAACCGGATACCAAAACGGGTTGCTTTAATAATTCGGTTTTCAGGAAACATAGGCGCCAGTTGTTTCTCAATCGGCCAAGTCTTCATATATTGCTGTCCCAGTCGCATCTTTCTTATCCATCGGCTACTGGCAGGAGGCATTGTGCTCATCATGACCTCGATCAATTAAAAACATAATTTTTAAAAAAAGTCTGTAAGTGATAAAATATTTTTTGTAGGATTAAGTATATTTTGTCTTTACTGCTGGCTATCGGTATCCTACACCCACTTTTATACTGTCCATAGCAGTAAGGCAGCATATTTTACCTTTTTTATTGTATTTAGGCTCATTTTGTTAACAAATTACCCTATGACTTAACACCAGGTGGGTAAAAAAGGTTCTTAAAAAATGTAAACCTTATCATCATGCTCTTTACACCTTGCATGATGTTAATCATTTAACGTCATCACTATTATACGCTATGCTGATGCGTAATTGACGTTTTATTAATCACATGTCTTATCTGTAAGACTCTCAATGACAAACAAGATATAGGTATTTCCATGTCAAGTAAGCTGGTACTGGTTCTCAACTGCGGTAGCTCTTCTCTGAAATTTGCTATCATCGATCCTACTAACGGTGAAGAATATCTTTCTGGTCTAGCTGAGTGTTTTAACCTGCCTGAAGCCCGTATTAAGTGGAAAATGGATGGCGCAAAACATGAAGCCGCTTTAGGTGCTGGTGCAGCCCACAGTGAAGCATTGAACTTTATTGTTAATACTATTCTGGCCGAAAAACCAGAACTTTCTGCTCAAATCACCGCCATCGGTCACCGTATTGTTCACGGCGGTGAAAAGTTCACCTCTTCTGTCACCATCAATGATGACGTTATTCAGGGCATTAAAGATGCGGTTCCATTCGCCCCACTGCACAACCCTGCTCACCTGATTGGTATTGAAGAAGCGAAAAAAGGCTTCCCACATCTGGCGGACAAAAACGTTGCCGTTTTCGACACTGCTTTCCATCAGACCATGCCGGAAGAAGCTTACCTGTATGCACTGCCATACAACCTGTATAAAGAGCATGGTATCCGTCGCTATGGCGCACACGGAACCAGCCACTTCTTCGTTTCCCGTGAAACAGCAAAAATGCTGAACAAACCGGTTGAAGAGCTGAATGCTATCGTCTGTCATCTGGGTAATGGCGGTTCTATCTCCGCTATCGTTAATGGTCAGTGTGTTGACACTTCTATGGGATTAACACCACTGGAAGGTCTGGTCATGGGTACCCGCAGCGGTGATATCGATCCTGCTATCATTTTCCACCTACATGATGCTCTGGGCATGAGTGTTGAACAAATCAACAAACTGCTGACCAAAGAATCTGGTCTTCTGGGTCTGACAGGAGTTACCAGTGACTGCCGTTATATAGAAGATAACTACGAAACCAAAGCCGATGCCAAACGCGCTATGGATGTCTACTGCCACCGTCTGGCTAAATACGTTGGTTCATACTCTGCCCTGATGGAAGGCCGTCTGGATGCCATTATCTTTACCGGTGGTATCGGTGAAAACTCCTCACTGGTTCGTAAACTGGTACTGAAAAAACTGGCTCTGTTAGGTTTTGAATATGATCACGAACGCAATCTGGCAGCCCGTTTCGGTAAATCCGGTACTATTACGACTGACAACAGCCGTCCTGCTCTGGTGATCCCGACGAATGAAGAATTAGTCATCGCTCAAGACGCTGCACGCCTGACCGCGTAATACTTTGCACACCGCCAGCAACTGCTGGCGGTACTATTTTGACCAACGAGCAACCGTAAAGAGGTTTCCGTGTCCCGCACAATTATGTTGATCCCTACCAGCACCAGCGTCGGCCTGACCAGTGTGAGTTTGGGTGTTATCCGCTCAATGGAGCAGAAAGGCGTCAGCCTGAGTGTTTTCAAACCCATCGCCCAATCCCGTTGCTGTGGCGCACAAGATCAAACCACGGCAATCATCCGTTCTCATTCCAGCATTAAAACCGCTGAACCACTGGATATGGCCTATGTGGAGTCTTTACTGACCACGAATCAGAAAGATGTCCTGATGGAAAAGATCGTGGCCCTTTACCACGAAAACACCAAAGACGCAGAAGTTATCCTGATTGAAGGTCTGGTTCCAACCCGTAAACATCCGTTCTCCCAATCGCTGAACTATGAAATCGCCAAGACACTGAACGCTGAAATCGTGTTCGTACTGGCGTTGGGTAACGATTCCCAGGAGCAATTGAAAGAACGCGTTGAACTGGCTCGTGCTGAATTTGGCGGCAGCAAAAACCAGAATATTACCGGTGTTATTATTAACAAACTGAATGCGCCGGTTGATGATCAAGGCCGTACCCGTCCTGATCTGTCAGAGATCTTTGACGAATCCTCAAAAGCCATCGTCGCTAACATCGATCCAAACAAGCTGGCTAAAAATAGCCCATTGCCAATCCTTGGCTGCATTCCGTGGAATTTTGATCTGATTGCAACGCGTGCAATCGATATGGCAAAACACTTGAATGCCCGCATTATCAACGAGGGCGCAATTAAAACCCGCCGGGTGAAATCCGTGACCTTCTGTGCACGCAGCATTCCACATATGCTGGAGCACTTCCGTCCGGGATCCCTGCTGGTGACTTCTGCTGATCGTCCAGATGTTCTGGTTTCAGCTTGTCTGGCGGCTATGAATGGCGTTGAAATCGGTGCAATTCTGCTAACCGGCGGCTATGCCATTGATGAACCTATTAAGCAACTGTGTGAACGTGCTTTCGGCACTGGTCTGCCCGTCTTTATGGTTGATACCAACACCTGGCAGACTTCCCTGAACCTGCAAAGTTTCAGCCTGGAAGTACCGGCAGATGACCATGAACGTATCGAAAAACTGCAAAACTATGTCGCACACCACATCAATAAGGAGTGGATCGATTCGCTGACAGCGAACTCTGAACGTCCACACCGCCTGTCGCCACCGGCATTCCGCTATCAACTCACTGAGCTGGCACGCAAGGCAGGTAAGCGGATTGTTCTGCCTGAAGGTGATGAACCTCGTACAGTGAAAGCGGCATCTATCTGTGCTGACCGGGGTATTGCGCGCTGTGTGCTGCTGGGCGATCCAGAAGAGATCCGCCGTGTTGCAGCTGCTCAGGGAGTCGAATTGGGTACTGGTATTGAAATTGTTGATCCGGTTGCTGTACGTGAGCGCTATGTCCCACGTCTGGTTGAACTGCGTAAAAACAAAGGCATGACCGAAGTCGTCGCACGCGAACAACTGGAAGACAACGTTGTTCTGGGTACATTGATGCTGGAACAGGGCGAAGTTGACGGCTTGGTTTCCGGCGCGGTACACACCACAGCAAACACGATCCGTCCACCATTGCAGTTAATCAAAACTGCACCGGGTAGCTCACTGGTATCATCCGTATTCTTTATGCTGCTGCCAGAACAAGTTCTGGTTTACGGTGACTGTGCGATCAACCCAGATCCGACAGCTGAACAACTGTCTGAAATCGCTATTCAATCGGCGGATTCGGCTAAAGCATTTGGTATCGAGCCTCGCGTTGCTATGATCTCCTACTCTACCGGTAACTCCGGTGCAGGCAGTGATGTTGAGAAAGTTCGTGAAGCAACCCGTCTGGCGCAAGAAAAACGCCCAGACCTGATCATTGATGGCCCACTGCAATATGACGCCGCTATCATGGCAGATGTGGCGAAATCCAAAGCACCAAATTCACCGGTAGCCGGTCAAGCTACCGTGTTCATCTTCCCTGATCTGAACACCGGTAACACCACTTATAAAGCGGTACAACGTTCCGCGGATCTGGTTTCTATCGGGCCAATGCTGCAAGGTATGCGTAAACCGGTTAACGATTTGTCCCGTGGCGCTTTGGTAGACGATATTGTTTACACTGTTGCACTGACGGCGATTCAATCGGCACAGGGAGAAGCGTAACCGTTTCTTATCCATAGCTGATTAATGACTGATAAAGGCTGAATCCTGTGTTTCACTGGGTTCGGCCTTTTTATTGTTCCATCACACCCTTTAAAGGATGGGGCTTTACGGCACATCCGGGTAATTCTATAGCGCAAAGTAAAGTGAGATAAAAATTTGCAAGCAGACCAAATAAAAACTATATTTAGACCAATCAGCCAACTTAATCACATCATGGACGGTAGTGACAAGCACTGACACACCAGACTTGAGGAAGCATACTATTAATTACAAAAATGATTAGAAGGTCACAATGAGAATTGAAACGATCAGCTTTATAAAAAAGAACGCCTCTGCTCTTGAATTATCTGAACCAATTCTGGTCACACAAAATGGTGTACCAGCCTATGTTATTGAATCATTTGAAGAAAGAAAACAACGAGATCAATCAATAGCTTTGCTTAAATTACTCACTCTTTCTGAGAAAGATAAAGAACAAGGGCGAACCTATACCAGTGATCAGTTATTAGCAAATATATGAGCTGTTAATAACCGGAGAGCTAAATGCCATCAAAAATGTCAGATAATGTTACCGTCCAATATACAGAAACAGCTAAAACCAGCGTAAAAGTTATTTCAGGATTTTTGCGCAGTAAGGAAATAGACCCAAGGCCAATAATTAAAAAACTCGTGCAGGAATTTGAAAATAAAGTTTGCTCTTTCCCTGAGGGGTCACCTATTTCTGCCGAACTCATGAAACTAGGTTGCAGCAAATACCGTGAATGCAATACATCAGGTGGATACCGAATTATTTACTCAATAGATAATGGTAATCAGATCTCAGCACATGTCATCATGGCCCAGAAGCAGGACATTCAGCATTTGTTGTTCACCCGTTTGATTGAAATCTAATTATGTTTGCCAAGTAAAAACATAAGTTACTACAGAAAATTAAGCTACAGAACAATTTAATTGTGCCGCAAATATGCGGCACTTCATATTTACATTTACATTTATCTGCACAAATTTATGGTTAACGATTACATAGCTGCAGAACAAATGTTAAAATTATTTTTTTGGATCTTTTGGCAATAGTACATAATAAACTTCGGCTTGTATTTTCCCTTTTGATAACCATTTGTTAAATACATTTCCTATTCCAAGTCTCTTATATTCCTCATCACAATTTTTCGATGTTCCTTTATCACCAAGTCCGTACGATGATTCTCCAGCTTCAGTTTTACCTTCACAGCCATGTTTACCGTTAAAATCATTATACAGCCAGCCGGGTTTTTCAGTATTAAATCTTATAGTAATTTTTGGTTTTATTCTGTCCTTAGATTTACCCGGAGAAGGTTTCGGATAAATTTTCGCATAAGTAAATTGAGGTGTAATTCCACAATAGCTTTTTTCTTCTGTAACACAAACGACTCTTTCATAATTATTATTCTTCTTGTCATCCAATGATATATATTCGTATTTATCCATTCCCCTATACCAATACTTCGCATCTTTCATACAAGAATCTTCAGGATCCTGGGAATCTTTAACTTTCTTTAATTCAATATCATTTCTCTTTTCAAAGTCATTTTTATTCACTGTAAGTTTGCAATTCTCATACATAGACATCACTTTGGTCTTTTCCAATCCATTTTTAATTATTGCGTCTTTTACCTGATTCCTAATTACCTCCGGATCTTTTATACATGCCATGCTAAAACTACTCATAGCGAGTAAAAAAGGGGAAATTAGGAAAATTTTTTTATTCAAATGCATATTTATCTCCTTGCTTGATTTAATTTCTTTATTTAATCTAAAATGTAATTTTATAAACTTCATCTTTATAATTAACAAACACATATAAACTTCATAAGAATATAATTACCTAATACATAACATTGTTATAAAATAAAGATAGATTATTAAATCAAAAAACACAAATTACAGAACAATTAAATTAAAAAAATTTATTTAAATATATGAGAGATAAGACAGGGAAAATTTAAAAACAACATAATTTCAATAAGATATAAAACAAATTATTTATCAATATTTACATGTTATCTATAATGACGTAATAACTACTAATTTTTTATATCATAAAAATATAAAGAACTTCATAAGATTGCAATTATAGCAGGTCATAAACTTGCCGGTTTCGCATAGTAAACTCAATAATATTAATCACATAGCTTAATATCTTTTACATAAGTATTAGGGGTCATCCAGGATATTCTTTCACATACCAAATAATTATCACTTTTTAATTTATAATTCACGTATAAAGATGTTGGAAAACTTAGAAAAATTGAAGTAATAGCAATAAACCCAAAATAATTAATAAAACTATCATGATGTTTTGGGCAACGGTTCGTTATATTAAAAAAATAACAAAAATCATAAGATATAAAAGCAAAGGAAAAGAAAAAAATATCATAAAAACACTACTTGAAAATGTTATTTTCTCATCCATTTTAACTAAAGAAATTAAATTTTCTCCGGTCAAAAAGAAACCTGATAACGCTAAAAGAAAAATAGCAAAAGCGCCGATGATATGTATAACTTTTTTTCTACTTCCCATAACGCCCCCAGTTATAAAGAAATTGATTGAAATTAGCTTCTGGTGCTTTTAGTTTTCTCTCCATTTCTTTTTTGAGTAAGTTAATTACAGTTTCACTAACTTTAAATTTCTTATCTATAATATCAAGTGTATATACCGTTAAAACTCCCACAAGAAGCATAGCACCAGCCACAACAATTACGCTAGCACCTGTCACAAACAAAGCTGAAAGAAAAACCCCCGTAGCCCAGGAAACAAAGGCTGCTACTGCAGCCTTAGCCAGATCTACAGCAATATTACCTAAAAAATCAGCCAGTGTGTATTCATCCTTAAATATAAGTTCAATAGTTCTATAAGCTGTGGAAAATAATATACCGAATTTTAATCCTTTAACTATGCCACTATTTATTCCCTGCTACCCAATCCCCATAGATATCATCTTCATGTTAGAAGCGCCGTATCGTGAAGCAGTAATAATTTTCCTGAATCGCGCATAACCTGATATTTTAATATATTTCTCCCCATTTTTACCAACATACTCTGTCGCTTTAATCCCTAATCTCTTAAATTCTCTCACTACATTTGTAAAATCAAAAGCATCACGTATATTACCTGCATAGGGTGATATTGGATCTGCAACCGAGAACACACGCTTCATAAATGGACTTTTTGGTTTTGGAGAATCAATATCCTCTAAAACACTTTTTGCCTCTTCCAATGATAGCAATGCAATATACATTGCATTCTCTCTTAACTGCTTTTCAAGACCAATAGCATCAAAGAACTCATGCTGGGGTTTTAATTGATTAGCCCCAACATGACCTCTTAGGAAATCTCCCATATAACCTTCCCAAGAGGAGTGGTATTTTTTATATGTCATCGTGAAACCTCCTTCAATATTCACTAACGTATCACCGAGTTGTTGTAGTAACTATTCTCTATCACCCATACAGCTAAACTCATTAAAAATTAAAGCATAACTCAATCGCATAAAAAACAGCCACATCAATTATACAATAGCAAAGTGTTAAACAAGGGACAAGACAAAACCCCGATCGCCAAATCTTATTTAACCTGACGAGGCTGGAATGGATACGTAAATATAGAAATGATAAATATAAAACGATCATAAATATTTTAAATGCCATCTTCACAAACACCTATTGCAAACAAAGCCACTTCTTCGAATAAGTAAGTAAAGGGTAGATTCACATAATAATTTAAAACACTATTCCACTATAAAACTGATTATGCCATTAATATAAGATTATTTCGTTAGCCTCTCTCATTATTACCCACCTTTAAATAAAGATAGATGACACAATCAGAAAAAACAAATTCAAGAATGACCAAGTTAAAAAAAACTTATTGAAATATTAAAAAACAAGATAACAATAAGATAAAAAAAGAATAATTTCAATAATATGCAAAACCAACCATCGCAAATTATCATAATATTATACACACAATAGAATAATCATTATTTTTTATTCCATAATAATCTAAATACTCGTTCTACAGTTATTTTTATAACAAAACCATTTTGATAATAAAGTCCAATAACTATTTATATCTTTTGTAAAATAGCTTTCAATAGAAAATGCAATCTTACTTTAAAAATAACGGGTGACTCCTCGAACATTGTTCTTCCTGCGCCTCATTTTTCTTCTTTATGCGCCACAAAATACTTAACGCAATAAACCATAAAGGGGTGCCACAGAGCGCAACCAATGTATCCGGATCAAAAACCATAACGACGATGGTCAGGGCGAAAAAAACCAGCGTTACCCAGGTCATCAGCACCCCCAGAGGCATCTTAAATATTGAACGCTTATGCAGATCAGGATGATGTTTACGATAAGCTAAATAAGCAATCAATATCATACACCAGCTATAAATAACCATAATAGAGGCAACTGTTGATACAATAGTAAATAATCTCATGACATTTGGCATGATAAATAAAAGTGACGTACCAACTATCATACAGAAGCAGGAAAATATCAGGCTATGTACAGGAATCGCTGTATTACGGGAAAGAATTTTAAATTTCCGGTGTGCATTTCTTTCAGTTGACAAACCATAAAGCATGCGCGTACAGGCGTATAACCCACTATTAGCAGAGGACATTGCCGACGTTAATGCGACAAAATTAATAATGGCTGCCGCGGCAGGCAAACCAGCCAAAGCAAATAAAGTCACAAAAGGACTGATTTCAGATGAAATCCTTCCCCAGGAAGTCACCGCAATGATGCTTAACATAGAGAAAATATAGAATATAATAATTCTTATCGGAATATTTTTGATCGCTTTCGGCAATATCTTTTCCGGATCTTTTGTTTCCGCTGTCATGGTACCCACCAGCTCAACACCAGTAAAAGAAAAAATCGCTATCTGGAAACCAGCAAAAAAACCAAAAATACCATTCGGCAGAAATACTGATGGATCAGTCAAATTATTAATAGATGCGGTCATACCATCCGGTGATTGCCAACCTATCATCACCATACCGATACCAACAATAATCAACGCTAAAATAGCAATCACCTTAATAATGGCGAACCAAAATTCAGCTTCGCCAAATAACCGCACAGAAAGAAGATTGCAAATACAAAGTAAACCCAGAGTTAAAAACGCAGGCACCCAAAGAGAAACACCGGGAAACCAATATTGAATGTATCCGCCACAAACCACTACATCAGCAATACAGGATACAATCCAACTCATCCAGTAAGTCCAGCCGAGAAAAAAACTTGCTTTCGTCCCTAAATAATCAGACACGAAATCAGCAAAAGAGCGATAATTCAATTTAGTGAGAAGTAATTCTCCCATCGCCCGCATCACCATATAGACAAAAAAACCCACAATGGCATAGGTAATAATGATCGATGTACCGGATACAGCAATGGTTTTTCCTGAGCCCATAAATAAGCCGGTGCCAATGGCACCGCCAATGGAAATTAATTGAATATGACGTGCACTTAACCCTCGATGAAGTTCTCGCGAATCAGTAAACTTTTCTGCCAAAATATTTTGTTGATTTTTATTATTTTTTATCATGATAATACCTATCCGTCATTAAAGCGAAGAAACAGATCGCTGAATCTTTCTGAATAAGAAGTTGCCACTGCTTCAGGAAGAAAATGGAGTTATGTTTTATTTAATTATTTTTTTCATTTAAGGCAAGTAACAATCCCGCCCGTAATCCATTAGCGACCTCAGCATTAGGAAATAAAATAAATTTTGCCGGGAATTTAATTTTCCAATGGCGATCATACTGGCTGGCGATGTCAAATCCCTCTGGTAATTCAGTGAAATTCATGGTGTCTGCGGGAATATGAAGCCGGAAACTTTCATCGCTCTTAATAATAGAATCAATTACCTGGTAATGTTTCAGCTCAGGTTTAACTCGTGCGGCTATTTGCGATGAAGAGATTAAGCCATAAAGAGAATCGGTAATTTTCTGGAACCTGTTTAAATCATTTCCACCAAAAGGCATTACCTTACCTATTTCCATCGTGCAGCTATCCGCCCCAAACTTTTCATGCAGAAAATGGCTGAAAGTCCCTCCTTTTGTACGGTGATAAACCAGTGCATCAATATCGCTGTCATTCAACCATTGCATAAATTCGGCAGAAAATGGATAGCTTTGAGCAGGCAGCAACGCAAATTGTTCATGGTGAGAAGCGCGTATAGCGGTATGCAGATCAATATGCCAGCGAATATTTGCAGAAGATACTGAAGATTCAGCAAAAAAGCGACTGACAACATTTTCAAGTTCCGCCGCACGTGAATACTCATTTCCCAGAGGAAAATCCAGATAACGGCCACCAAACATGCGGTTCAAATCATTATGCAAATAACGTCGATTCGCCCGCATAGCCGGCAAGTTACCAAAGATAATCAGCAGGTTATTTTTTAGCGGCAACGTGCCATCTGCCAACTGTGCCAGTAACTGAATCAGTATTTCAATGGGTGCGGTTTCATTACCGTGAATACCGGCAGAAATAACCAAGGACCGGCTTTTTCCTTCATGGGAAGCATGGGGAATAAGTTGCAATACACCTTCTGCCAGCCAGTTAGCATTAATTGTTTCTGGAAACGTCAGGTGATCGGTAAGTTTCTTTTCAAACAATAAAGTTAACAGATCCATATCCACTCCAATTTAGCGTTGAAATTCATAGATCGACCCTAAACTCAGGATCTGCGTAAGCTCATCCAGAGCGGTATAAACTTCACGAAGTAATTGGGGATCAACCAGATCGCCAGCACATAACTCATCACGATAGTGTTGTTCTATCCATTGAGTCAGGCCCTCATAAAGCCGGGGATTCATTATTGTCGCAGGATTGACCGCGCTAAATTCAGCGTCATTCAGCACAACCCTCAGACGTAAACACGCCGGGCCGCCGCCATTACACATACTTTCCCGCAGATCAAAAACGCATACTTCATTAATGGGTGATGACGTTTGCACGGTCAGTGACTGTAAATAGGCCCAGACTGTCGCACTCTGGCGGCACTCTTCAGGCACAACAATCATCATTTTTCCATCTGCTTTACTCAGCAATTGACTATTAAAGAGGTAAGAATCAACCGCGTCTTTGATACTGACCTGCTCTGAAGAGACTTCAATTGGGACAAAATCATGTCCCAACACCGCCATTTTCTCTTTAATTTCAGCCAAAGCCTGATCCTGATTCAGATAAGCATGCTGATGATGAAAAAGGACATTTCGGTTGCTTACCGCAATCACATCATTATGGAAAACACCGCTGTCAATGGCGACCGGATTTTGTTGCACAAAAACGGTTTGCGCCGAATTAAGCTGATGCAACCGGGCAATGGCTTCGCTTGCTTCCAGTGTTTGCCGTGCGGGATAGCGCTGGGGCACCGGGCTGCCACGAAACGCGCTACGGCCATAGACAAACACCTGTACGCCTGGCCTATCATATTCACCGCTGAGGCGATTATGGTTTGCCGCCCCTTCATCACCGAAATTCTCATGCTGCACAAGCGCCTGATGATGGACAAAATGGTTTTGATTAGCAAAAGTAGCTTTTAACGCGGCTGTCGTCGTTTCTGCTTCCAACGAACGGTGCAGTTTGTTATTTAAATTTGCCACGGTGAAATGTACCCGTTGGTCAGCACTATCCGCCGAAGGTGACACCGTTGCCGCGTTTGCTGTCCACATTGATGAAGCAGAACTCAGTTTTGATAATAACACTGGAGAATATTTAGCTGCTTTATCAAGTATTTGCTCATCACTGCCTGCAAAACCTAAATTACGTAAGGCTGGAATATTGGGACGTTGTTGCGGTGGCAAGACCCCCTGAACAAACCCCGCATCGGCCAACGCTTTCATTTTCATCAGCCCTTGCAGCGCAGCTTTGCGTGGGTTAGACACCCGGTCCCGGTTATGTATAGACGCTTTATTGCCGACTGAAAGCCCTGCGTAGTGATGAGTCAGACCAACTAAGCCATCAAAATTTGCTTCAAAACCGGACATAGATACCTCTGGAAAAATTGTATAAGTTAATCAGGGAAATGGATCCCCGGCGCAAGCGTTTCAGGTAAAGCGAGTTTGTCAGTCACCAAAGATGCCATAGGCCAGGCGCAGTAATCAGCAGCATAATAAGCGCTGGGGCGGAAGTTTCCCGAAGCGCCAATGCCACCAAAAGGCGCTTTACTGGAAGCCCCTGTCAACGGCTTATTCCAGTTCACAATTCCGGCTCTCGCATCTTCCGACAAGCGTTGGAACAACGAAGCATCCGGCGAAATCAAACCCGTGGCCAATCCGAACCGGGTGTTATTCGCTACTGCCAGCGCTTCATCAAATGTGTCATAACGCATAAGCGTGAGTAGCGGGCCAAAATACTCTTCATCAGGCACATCAGCCACCTGGCTAACATCAATAATCCCGGGTGTCAGCAACGTTGATTGAGGATCGCGTTGTTCCAGCGAAACCAGCGAGATCCCACCGAGTTTTTGCAACCGATCTTGCGCTTCCAACAGATTCTGAACCGCCTGTAGAGAAATGACGCCCCCCATAAAAGGCTGGGGTTGTGCATCCCAATGGGCTGGAACAATCTGTTCAGTCACCTCCACCAAACGCTTAATCACCGCATCCCCGAGTACGCCATTTTTTACCAGTAATCTGCGGGCACAAGTGCAACGTTGACCAGCGGAGATAAATGCTGACTGCACAATAGTGTAAACCGCAGCATTAATATCCTCGCAAGCATCCACGATCAGTGCATTGTTTCCGCCCATTTCAAGCGCCAGCATTTTCTCTGGCTGACCGCCAAACATGCGGTGAAAGTGAAAGCCAGTATTGGCGCTCCCGGTAAATAACACACCATCAATCTGCTTATCTTCCAGCAGCGCCGTACCCGTATTACGCGCTCCTTGAACCAAATTAAGCACACCGGCAGATAAACCCGCTTTTTCCCACAGTTTTACGGTTTCTTCCGCGGTTATCGGTGTCAGTTCACTCGGTTTAAATACCAACGTATTGCCTGCAATAAGCGCAGGGATAATATGACCATTCGGTAAATGACCAGGAAAATTATACGGACCAAAAACCGCCATCACACCATGAGGACGATGACGCAGTAAGGCCCGACCATCTGGCATAATGATTTCCGACTCTCCGGTGCGCTGTTCCCATGCTTCGATAGAAATCGCCGCCTTACCTATCATGGATTGTATTTCAGTGCGAGCTTCCCATAATGGCTTGCTGGTTTCCTGACTGATAACACGCGCCAAAGGCTCTTTCTCGTCATTTAGCAAAGAGGCAAACTTCTGGATAATCTTAATTCGCTCGCTAACTGGCAAATGTGACCACGAATAAAACGCTTCACGGGCAGACTGGCAAGCAGCTCTAACTTGAGAAGGATCAGCGCTGTTAGCTTGCCACAGCATTTTCTGATCTATTGGGGCGAATTTAGTCATCAACTCACCCTGCCCCTCAACCCATTCGCCCCCAATGTAATGTACTTTATGATTCATATCTTAATGTTCCCTTGGAAAAAGAGTGACGAGTCGCACCTGATTTCCGTCATTGATTTGGAGTGCATCCATTTCCGCTGATGTTAAAAAAATCTCATCACTGCCATACGCAACATTCAGTAACAGCGCACGAAAATCACTAAAGCGCTGATTAGCAATGATGCAGGGTACCCCATCGGTTCTGGCAACTGACTTAACCCGACTGACAGGAACAAGCCTGCTCTCTTTTACTGCACGTATCCGGTCGATCTCGGCCTGTAGTAAAGCGCCTGCATCAAAAATATCGATATGGCCTTCATAGGCCAGACCTTCTTTTTCGAGGATCGTACGGGCCGGGACCGTTTTCTCATGAACTTGCCCTATTACCCGCTGTGCCTCAGCGGGTAATAGGGATATATAAACAGGATGAAGGGGCATCAATTCGGCAATGAAGGTTTTCGATCCAATACCGGTTAAATAATCTGCCTGGGAAAAAGGAATACCAAAAAAGTGCTGTCCCAGCGCATTCCAAAAAGGTGAATTTCCTTTTTCATCTGCGACACCACGCATTTCAGCGAATATTATTTTAGAAAATAGATCCCTGAATGCCGCAATAAAAAGGAAACGCGCTTTAGAAAGAAACGTGCCGTTTTTCCCTTTATGATATTCCGGATCCAAGAACAAGGTACATAATTCACTGTTACCGGTCTGATCTTGTTCCAGAGATAAGGCTTCAATAACTTTATAAATTCCCAACTCACGTGACGAACGAATGGTTCTTTGTACACGAAAATTATAAAACGGCTCCTCCAGTCCTACTGCCGCTTCTATGGCGCTGACTCCCACGACACGATTCTCGCTGGTATCTTCCAGCACAAAAAGGAATCCCTGCTGGGCCCTGGTCAGTTTTCCATCGAAAGTATCCACGCTACGTGAAATACGTGAACGTAATTGCTCCAGGTTATTTGGCAAAGATGTCAGACCTATACCAGCGCGTTCAGATAAGGACTGAATACCATTTAAGTCACTATGCCGGACAGTTCGGAAAAGCATCATAACGTCACCTTCAACTTACTATTAACCCACGAACCGTATGATGGCGCTTTCAAGGCGAACCAGACCTTCATCAATATCAGTAAATTTGATGTTTAATGCTGGCGCAAAGCGCAATACATTCAGGCCGGCAATCAAAGCAATTAATCCTTCCTCTGCGGCTATATTGGTTAACTGCTTCGCCTTACCCTGCCAGGCTTGATTCAATTCAGCGCCTAAAAGCAGCCCTTTGCCCCGCAAGCAGCTAAATAATTGATAACGCTGATTCAGTTCCGATAACTTATCCATGAAATATTCATGTCGCTGCTGAACTCCGGTGAGGAGCTCTGTCTGGTTAACAATTGAAAACACTTTGTTGGCAACAGCTGCTGCCAAAGGGTTACCGCCAAACGTCGTACCGTGTGTTCCCGGTTGAAAAACTTCTGCAATAGGTTGTTTTGTCAACATGGCACCGATAGGGAACCCCCCTCCGAGACCTTTAGCACTGGTAAGAATATCAGGCTCAACGCCATATTCCTGATAAGCATAAAGATACCCGGTACGGCCTACTCCTGTCTGAATTTCATCAAAAATAAGTAGCGCCTGAAAACGATCACATAATCTACGTAATTCCTGCAAAAATGCAGGATCGGCGGGAATAACACCGCCTTCACCGATAATCGGCTCGACAATCACCGCACAGGTATTTTCAGAAATGTGTTCTCTGATCGCCAACAAATCGTTATAAGGAAGATGCGTAATTTCTTGAGGAAGAGGAGCATAATCTTGTGAATATTTTGGTTGCCCTCCTACCGTAACAGTAAATAATGTCCTGCCATGAAAAGAATCTTTAAATGAGATAATCTCATTTTTATTTTTTCCATATTTATCAGCAGCATATTTTCTGGCTAATTTTAATGCTGCCTCGTTAGCTTCTGCCCCCGAATTACAGAAAAACACTTTATCAGCAAAAGTATTTTCCACGAGTTTCTTTGCTAATTTCAGCACGGGCTCATTGGTGTAACCATTTCCTATATGCCATATTTTCTCAATCTGAGAAATTAACTCATTTTTTAATTCCGGATGGGCGTGCCCTAATGAATTCACCGCAATTCCACCAGCAAGATCAATATATTCCTTGCCATCCTGATCCCATACTCTCGAACCTTCCGCCCGAACAGGTATGAACTTAGCCGGAGAAAAACAGGGTACCATATAGTGATCAAACCAACTTCTCTGAATATTTTCTAACATAGATCATTTCCCCTTAAAATAGAGAGTATTCGGACGAGATAAAACAATATGCTCCGTATCATTTTTCATCTCATACTTACACAAATTATTAATGAATGCTGAGGTAATAAGGTTGACTAAGTTGAAACCTAAAAAGCCTTAAAAATAATAAAATTACAGGATTTCGTTAATATTATGCTTATTAATCCTCATCACTATTTTCGAAAAATAGTTGCTCAGCCATTGGACAGATACTGTTGCTCATGCTTAACAAAGTCAACACAAGTCATAAACAAAAAAAATACTTTTTGATCTCGTTCAAAATTCCAAGAAGTATTTTTATGCACGACTTATGCACTTATCATGAATAAACAAGGAATAAATAATGAATAAATTAAACCTGGTACATATAGATGAGAAAAATAAATAAATAATTATTCATTAATAACGCCAGAAATTTATCTCCTTAAATGTAAAATAAAATTTGACGGAATTTAATTTTGCAAAAACTAGGGTAGATCTATAATCAAATAACAAAATAAGTGAACAATCTGACTATAACTTAATACAAAATTAACTATCTTACCAAGAAGATTAGCTATGTCTGAACTTTCTTAGATTTCAGGCAATAACAGTATCACTACCTGATCAGATTATTTGTAAAAAATTGATCGCGCCAGCCTTATCCTAATGATTTACTTGGGTAGAGAAACAGATAAGAGGCTATCCGAAGAGAATTATTTATGGGAGTAATTTCTTTCCTTATTCTGTTTTAACACAGAAACAATCCGGTATAAACAATGTATACCGGATTATCACACCAACATTAAATTATTCAATATTGATTAATTTATCAGTATTGCAGTGCCTCCTCATCACAATGCATTGCTAACGCCCTATTCAGAGCCTGAGCTAAAGCGATTCTATGTTCCTTATTCTCCATCAAACTCGCATGGTTACCCGGAACAGCAATCAACTGAAGTAAAGAGTCAGGCATTATCTGTGCCCAACCTAACGATGGATCCATAGTTAAAGGTTTTGGTTCTTCATCCATAACAAACGGATTAGGAGGCGTAGGTTCCATCGCATAAAACTGATGCAGCGTTACCGCTAATGCCTGCGGCTCATACTCTTCGACTATTTGTATATAATGTTCTCCCTGCTCCCAACGTCTTGCGACTAAATCAGGACGCAGACTGGCAGGATATAACGCCAATTCTTGTGCCGCTTCAATAAACTGCACCAAATTCAGCTCATCAATTCGCCGGTACAATGCCGCAATCTCTTCTGTGTGCTCCTCCCCAAACTGCTTTGTTAACATGGTAAAGAACAGGTGGTTGAGTTGCACAGGCTCCTCGCTGACATCATGAGGAGCCGGCGTATCAATCAATCCCAGGAAATTAACCGTCTCCCCGGCATGTAAAAGCCACTGGGCAACGGCATAAGCCAATATACCACCGGAAGAGTAACCTGCTATCCGGTACGGGCCTGTTGGTTGAACGGCTTTCATCAAGTTGATCATTCTGGCCGCATGCTCTTCCATCGTTGACATCGGTTCTTCACTGATAGACGGCCAGGGCAGCGTATAAACCGGATAGTCTGACCGGATATGTTGAGCCAGCCCATAAACATAGGAATAGTCTTCCATTCCACTGGGCACAAAGAATAATGGCAGCTCCGTTCCGCCCGGTCGCACCGATATGGCGCTGGTCTGCGGCTGAGACAGCAAATCTGAGGTGATTTTTGCAGCCAATTCGGACAACACAGGGAATTGGAACAAGGCATTCAATGTACAAATTAAACCCTGACCGGCGACAAGATTTACCATTCGAATGGCAAGCAGTGAATGACCGCCCAAGGCGAAGAAGTTGTCATGTCGGCTGACCTGTTCAATCCCCAGCAATTCACGCCAGATGTCCGCCAATGCGATTTCTGTTTCTCCTCGTGGTGCGGCGTAAATCTGACGGGCAACCGCTTTTTCGTCCGGTGCGGGTAATGCCCGACGATCCAATTTACCGTTCCGGGTCAGCGGGAAAGCATCCAGCCTGACAAACGCTGACGGTATCATATATTCAGGTAATCGGGTTGACAGATGCGAACGCAAATGTTGCGCCAATTCTTCCTCATCATCATCCGCGACCACATAAGCAACCAGACGCTTATCCTCCCCTTTACCATCAGTAACCACCAATGACTCCCGAATTGAAGGGTATTCCATCAGACGTGCTTCTATCTCTCCGGGTTCTATACGGAATCCCCGAATTTTCACCTGCTGATCATTGCGTCCTACATAAACCAGGTTACCATCCGACAAATAACGGGCAAGGTCACCTGTTCGATACATGCGGGCCCCCGGGATCGCTGAGAATGGGTCATCCAGGAAACGCTCTGCGGTCAGATCCGGCCTGTTCAGATAACCACGGGCGACACCCGCACCACCGATATAAAGTTCACCTACCGCGCCCCGCGGCACTGGCTGACCCCGAGCATCAAGCAGGTAGATACGGGTATTGTTTATTGGACGGCCGATAGGGATCTCCTCCCCTTGATAATCGGGTGGACAATGCCATGCCATTACCGCAACGGTGGCTTCGGTTGGACCATAAATATTAAAGGTGTTATACCTGCCCGCTAACGATTGCAATAACGCAGAACCCAGCGCCTCCCCTGCAAATATCAAGGTTAAATGCGTTTGTAACGGGGGGAGTTCATGGGCATTCTGAAGGACGGCAGGCGGCAAAGTCAGATGAGTAATACGCTGTTCATCCAGATAATGCCACAATGCATTCCTATCATAGCGGACATCGTCGGACAGAATATGGAGGGCAGCGCCCGCACCATAAGCCATCACAATATCCGCAACGCTGGCGTCAAAACTCATGGAAGCAAATTGCAAAACCCGGCTATCCGGTTTAACACCTAAGCGCGCAATATGGTCGATTGCCAAATTTATTACGCCACGATGTTCCACCATCACCCCTTTGGGCACACCGGTGGTACCCGAGGTATAAATCACATAGGCCAGTTGTCTTGAATTCAGTGATAATACCTGAGGGTTGCTATCCGGTTGCCCCCAATCAGTATCCGGTTCTAATACCTTCAACCCTTTCAATGCATCCTGACCCAAAGCCGTACGCCCCATCACATCTGCCACCACCATGGCAGGGGTGGCATCACTTAAAATACGACTCAAACGTTCACCTGAATACGCAGGATCCAGCGGGACGTAAGCACCTCCAGCCTTCAATATAGCCAACAACCCTATCATCATCGACGCAGAACGAGAGACACAAAGTGCAACACGTTGTTCCGGTATCACCCCCTGTGCAATAAGCTCATGGGCCAACCGGTTTGCCCGTCTGTTCAGTTCAGCATAGCTCAGTGTCTCAGCCCCACACACAAGTGCTGTTGCATTCGGTGTCTTTTGCACCTGCTGTTCAAACAACTGATGAATGCATAACGGGTCAGGATACGCGGTTTCCGTCGCATTCCAGTTTTCCAGCAACAACCTGCGCTCTGCCGGTGCCAAAATATCAATTTCCCCAACTGGCTGTTGAGGATGAACCACCATCGCTTGCAGTACCGTGTGCAAATACCCCACATAGCGCTCAATTGTTGGTTGATCAAACAGGGCCGTGGCATAACCCAGAGCCCCCACAATCCGGCCATTCTCCTCAGACAGTTCCAATTCCAGATCAAACTTAACTGTGTCTGTTTCAAGAACAGAATCAACAAGCGAAACAGCCAACTCTGGCAGTTCCCATTCCGGACTCTCATTGTTCTGCCAGGCAAACATCACCTGGAACAACGGGGTATGTGCCAGTCGGCGCGGTGGCTGCACAATTTCCACCACCTGTTCAAACGGCAGGTCCTGATGCGCCTGTGCCGCCAATGCGGTTTGTCGCACACGTGCCAGCAATTCAATGACATCCGGCGTACCCGATAAATCAATACGTAAGGCCAGCGTATTGACAAAGAAACCGATCAGGGGTTCCACTTCCTGGTGACTGCGGCCCGCACTCGGTGTGCCGATAACCACATCCTCCTGACCGGACAGGCGCGACAGGACCGTCGCCCAGGCTGACAACAAAGTCATGAATAGCGTCACGCCCTGCTGTTCGCTCAGGTGCTTAAGAGATGTCGTTAATTCCGCATCCAGATCGATAAACATAACCCCCGCGGCAAACGACTGCTGAGGTGGACGTGGCCGATCGGTTGGCAAATCCAGCAACACGGGTGCATCAGCCAGCAGGGTACGCCAATAGTCCGATTGCGCCTGAACCCGTTCAGCCGACAGCCACTGACGCTGCCACGCGGCGTAATCAGGATATTGAATCGCCAGCGGGGGCAAGGCATCACGCTGCCCGGCCAGAAAAGCCGTATAGAGCGTACTCAATTCACTTATCAGTACACCTACAGACCAGCCGTCTGACACAATGTGATGCTGGGTAAGCAGGAACCGGTATTCGTCATCTGTGAGCCGGATAAGAGAGGCACGGATAAGCGGGCCATGACTGAGATCAAATGACGTACTGGCTTCCCCGATGCTCAGATGTTCAAGCACAGTTTCAGCATCCGGTATCCCACGCAGGTCATACTGAGACAGCGGCACCCCACTGTCCGCAGCCAACAGTTGCACTTGTGGTTGACCGTCAACGGAGACGAAGACGGAACGTAACGCTTCATGACGGGCAAACAACGTGTCGAGCGCCTGCTGCCAGGCAACAATATCCAGCTGACCACACAAGCGCAGTGCCATCGAGATATGATAAATATCACTGACGCCCTCAAACTGGGCCAGGAACCACAAACGCTGTTGAGCGAATGACAACGGCAACGCCCCCTCACGGGATATCGGCAGGATGGTGGGTAATATCCTGTGCTGTTCATCAAACCGGGCACGCATTGCCTCAGCAAAAGCCATTAAAGTGGACATTTCAAACAATACACTCAGTGGCAGTTCAACACCCAGCGTCGCTATCCGGTTCATCATCCGTACAGCCAACAGCGAATGACCGCCCAACGCAAAGAAGTTATCATGCCGGCTGATCTGTTCAACCCCCAGGACTTCACACCAAATAGCCGCCAGCGCAATTTCAACTTCCCCTTGCGGCGCTTCATAGACCTGACGAGCAAAGGCTTCCTCGCCTGGCACCGGTAATGCCTGGCGATCCAGCTTGCCATTCGGGGTCTGTGGGAAGGTATCCAGGCGTACAAAGGCCGCTGGTATCATATAGTCAGGTAAAATCGCACTCAGGTGCTCACGCAACCGGGCAACTAACCCGTCATTCGCTTCCGCCATCACATAAGCCACCAGACGTTTATCCTGCCCATCCTCCCGCGCCAGCACCACCGCTTCTTGTACCGCCGGGTGTTCTACCAATCGGGTTTCAATTTCCCCCAATTCAACCCGGAAGCCGCGGATTTTAACCTGCTGGTCGTTACGGCCCAGGAATTCCAGATCACCATCCGGCAGATAACGGGCCAAATCCCCGCTTCGGTACATCCGCGCACCGGATATCGAACTAAAGGGATCCGACATAAAACGTTCCGCACTCAATTCCGGCTGGTTAAGATAACCGCGAGCCACACCGACACCACCAATATACATTTCGCCAATGCAGCCTAATGGCACTGGTTGACCGTCTTTGTCCAACAAGTAGATGCAGGTATTTTTAACCGGCCGACCAATAGAATGATCATCTGCTGGGGATAAGATGTCTTTATAGGTCGCAACCACGGTATTTTCAGTCGGGCCATACGTATTTAATAGCCGTGGACGATAAGTTTCCTGCATAAACCAATTTTGAATAAAGTTCTTTTTGACTTCCTCCCCCCCAATAATGATGAGCCTGAGGCAATCAGGCAGCGATAATGCCGGGTCTCTGACCACCAGTTCAGACCAGAATAAAGTCGGCAGAGACATCACGGTAATACGGTTTTGTCGGGTTAAGGTGATAAATTCCTGCACCGAAGCCAGCCAGCTATCATCCCGAATAACCAACGTTGCACCATTACATAATGAGGAGAAAATTTCTTCCACTGAAACATCAAAAGAGAAAGAAGCAAATTGCAGCATCCGGTCTTGTGCCGTGACAGCATAGGTCTCATTAAAACCCAGATAACGTTGATACACCGACTGATGTTCCACCATCACCCCTTTCGGCTGCCCAGTTGAGCCGGAGGTATAGATGACATAAGCCAGATGCTGTGACGTCAACGCCGGAACCTGCGGGTTGCTATCCGGCTGGTCTGGCAGGGTATTCGGGTCAAGTACCGTCAACCCGGCCAACGCCTCTTCGCCCAACGCCGCCCGGCCTGTCGCATCAGCCAAGGCTACTGCCGGAGCGGTATCATTCAGGATATACGCCAGACGTTCCCCTGGGTAAGTCGAATCCAGCGGTACATAAGCCCCGCCGGCTTTCAGCACCGCCAGCAACCCCACCAACATCGCCGGGGAGCGTGCCACACAAATCGCTACCGGCTGGTCGGGTGTGACCCCCAACGCAATCAATTGATGGGCCAGACGGTTGGCACAGGCATTTAATTCGGCATAACTGAAGGTCTGCTCTTGATACACCAGTGCCGTCGCTTCCGGAGCTCGTTCCACCTGTTGCTCAAACAACTGATGAATACATAACGCGTCAGGATAGGCGGTTTCAGTGACATTCCAGGTTTCCAGCAACAGTGTACGTTCCGTTTCCGGCAGGATATTCAGCGCCCGTACCGGCGTCTCCGGTGCCTGCTCAAGGGCCTCCACCAGACTCTCCAGCGCCTGCTGCATATAACCGCATATCCTGTTCGGATCAAACGGCTGCACCGCACTGGCCGTCAGCCCCAAAGTGGAACCCCCGTCCTCCACCGACAACCCAAAGGGATAGTTAGTGCTCTCCTGCCCGCCCAGGAATTCAATGCCATCCATCGTTTCATCCAGCGGATCCAGTTGATCATTATGCCGATAGTTCAACAGGGCACTAAAGAGAGGCGTACCGCTGGTAACCCCACTGCACCGCTGGGCCAGCGCCAGTGAGGCATGCTCATGCGCCAGCAACCCGGCCAGCCGTAAATGGGCCACGCGCACGCTGTCCCGTACCGAGGTATCATCGATATCCAGACGTAACGGCAACGTATTAATAAACAGCCCCATCCCATTATCAGCCCCTTCTCCCGCCGCCATGCGTCCAAACAGCACGGTACCAAACACCACTTTCTCCTGACCACTGGTATGTGATAACACCTGTGCCCAAGCCAAATGGCACAGCGCCGCCAGACTGACACCCAAATGCCGGGCCTGATAGCGAAGACGATCATTCAACCCAGCAGTCAGCATCCGGTAGGATGCCGTCTCCTGAGATCCATCATGATGCACATTCGCCAGCCCAAACGGCAGCGTGGGTTCATCCACCGACGCCAGCATCTCAGTAAAGAAACGGGTATGTTCCTCCTGACTGATACCCAACCGGGCCTGCGCCACCAGATTGCGGAACGGCACCGGCGCAGGCAAGTTGTCCTCCTGACCCGTAAGATACGCCAGTACTTCGCGATTCATCACATCCAGCGTGGTATGGTCACCAATCAGGTGATGCAGCAATTCCAATAAAAACCAGCGACCATCGGTCTCCTGCGCTACCACAAAACGCAGCAGAGGTGCCTGACCCAAATCAATGCGACAATGACGGGGATTAAAACGTTGAACCAGTTGATCACCCACCGGCCCATCAGCCGGGTCTAACGTCAATTCAGTGACCGACAACGGTGCCTGACGCCAGACCACCTGCGCCGGCACTGACAATCCTTGCCAGATAAAGGCAGTACGCAGAATATCGTGCCGATCAACCATCTGTTGTACTGCGGCCAAATAACGGTCCAGCAGAGGCCGGTCAGCAAAAGCCATCTGGCTGACTAACAAATAGGGATCACCTTCGGTTGCCAGTAAATGGTGAAACAAAATACCGTCCTGCAACGGTGACAAGGCATAGATATCCTGAAGATTAGCTATCCCGCCCGGTACCTGTTCAATGATGCTATCAATCTCAGGCTGAGTCAGATCAATCAACGGCAACATCGCCGGTATCAGTGTCGTCGTCGCTGGTGTAATCACATTAGCCGGCGCCATCACCGCGCAATGCCGTCCCAACGTTTGGGCCAATGCTGACAATACCGGTGACTGGAACAAATCACGCGCCGTCAGTGTCAACCCCTGGTGACGCAGGCGTTCAATCATGCGTACCGCGAGCAATGAATGGCCGCCCAGGGCAAAAAAGCTGTCATGCCGGCTGACCTGTTCAACCCCCAGTAATTCACGCCAAATAACCGACAGGGCGATTTCTGTTTCGCCTTGCGGCGCGGCGTAAACCTGACGCGCAACGGCTTCACCATCCGGCGCTGGTAGCGCATGACGATCCAACTTACCATTCGGAGTCAATGGAAACGCATTCAAACGCACAAAGGCTGACGGCACCATATAATCAGGCAAAGCGGTACTCAGGTAGGTACGCAGATTGTTCATCAGCTCCTCATCCGCTGTTGCCACCACATAGGCCACCAACCGTTTATCCCCCCCTTCACCCAATGCCAACACAGCAACCTCACGTACCGCCGGGTGTTCTGCCAATCGGGATTCAATTTCACCCAGTTCAATCCGGAAGCCGCGGATTTTAACCTGCTGATCGTTGCGGCCCAGAAACTCCAGATTGCCGTCCGGCAGATAACGCGCCAAGTCCCCAGTGCGGTACATGCGTGCATCCGGGCTATCACTAAACGGATCAAGCAGGAAACGTTCGGCGGTCAATTCAGGATGATTAAGATAACCACAAGCAACCCCATCTCCCCCGACATAAATCTCCCCTGCCACTCCCAACGGCACTGGCTGACCATGCGTATCCAACAGATAAACCCGCGTGTTGGCTATCGGTCGGCCAATCGGGATGCGGATCGCTCCCTGTGCTAATGCAGTGATACGGTATGTCGTCGTAAAGGTAGTGCCTTCACTCGGCCCATAGCCATTCAATAACTGTTGTGGCGGACTCGTGCTCAATACCTGCCCGATAACATGGGGATCAAGGGCATCTCCCCCGACAATCAGGAGCTTTATTTGCGAAAGAACCGGAGACAGCTCCGCCGCCAGCTGGTTAAACAATCCGACACTCAGCCACAGTACAGTCATTCGCTGAACCTGTAGGACTTGTACAAACTCCAGCGGTGTCAGCAAAGTGACACGATCGACCACCACTAACGCGCCACCATTGAGCAACGGTGCCCAGACTTCAAACGTGCTGGCATCGAAAGCCGGGTTAGCGGCAAAGGCCACTCGATCATCTGGTCCAATTTCAGCATAGCCATTATTGATGACCAGCCGGACCACCGCACGATGCGGCACCAGAACCCCTTTGGGTGTACCGGTAGAACCGGAGGTATACATAATATACGCTGACCCGGCGCTGGAATGCGGTAAGCCAAGGTCGAGGCGATCTTCCTCGCTGCCCGTATCTGTCTCCTCAAAGAGACGAAGCAGCGGAACAGTCAGGTTAGCCGGAATATCAGCCCGTGTATCGGTGAGCAGCAATTTGGCTGAACAATCACTTATCAGCCAGTTTTTCCGTTCATTCGGCACACTGGGATCTATCGGCACATAAACGCCACCAGCTTTAAGAATAGCTAATTGGGCCACCACCAGTTCCATCGATCGCTCTAACAGGAGCGCAACATGGTCACCGGGACAAACCCCTTGTTCGATCAGCTGACGGGCCAGCCGGTTAGCACGGGCATTCAATTCCGTATAGCTCAGGGTCTTCTCTCCCGCTATCAGTGCCGTCGCTTCTGGGGTTTTCTCCACCTGCTGTTCAAACAACTGATGGATACACAACGCTTCAGGATACACGGTTTCCGTGGCGTTCCAGGTTTTTAACAGCAACGTACGCTCCGCTTCCGGCAAGATTTTCAATGCCCGAACGGGCATGTCTGGGGCTTGCTCAAGCGCCTGCACCAGACTTTCCAGTGCCTGCTGCATATAACCGCATATCCTTTCCGGATCAAACGGTTGCACTACCTGAGCCGTCAGCCCCAGGGATTCAGCAAAATCCTCCACCGACAGCACAAACGGATAGTTGGTCCGCTCCTGTTCACTCAGGAATTCAATCCCGTCCATCGTTTCATCCAGCGGATCTGGTTGAACATTATGGCGATAGTTCAACAGGGCGCTAAAAAGGGGCGTACCGCTGGCAATCCCACTGCACCGCTGAGCCAGCGCCAGTGACGCATGTTCATGCGCTAATAATCCGGCCAATCGGGTATGGGCGGCCTGCACACTGTCCCGTACCGGCGTATCATCCATATCCAGCTGTAACGGTAAGGTATTAATAAACAGCCCCATACCATTGTCAGTGCTGTCCCCGGCCTGCATCCGTCCAAACAATACCGTGCCGAACACCACTTTCTCCTGCCCACTGGTACGCGCCAACACTTGTGCCCAAGCCAAATGACACAGGGCCGCCAGACTGACCCCAAAATGCCGGGCCTGACTGCGCAGACGATCATTCAGCTCAGGCGCCAACATCCGGTGAAACTCCATCACCAGTGAACCGTCGCGGTGCACCTCTGTCAGCCCGAATGGCAGCGTCGGTTCATCTACCTCTGCCAGCATCTCGGTAAAGAAACGGGTATGCGCTTCCTGACTCACCCCCAACCGGGCCTGCGCCACTAAATTGCGGAACGGGACCGGAGCAGGCAGGCTATCCGCCTGACCCGTAAGGTATGCCTGTACTTCGCGGTGCATCACTTCCATTGTTTCATGGTCGCCAATCAGGTGATGCAGCAATTGCAAGACAATCCAACGGCCATCAGTCTCCTGTGCCACCACAAAGCGTAATAACGGCGCTTCGCTCAGGTCGAGACGATGATAACGCGGATCAAAGCGCCGGGTTAACTGGTCACTCACCGGACCGTCAACCGGGTTCAGTGTCAGCTCAGTCACCGACAATTGGGCCTGACGCCAAACCACCTGCGCCGGCACTGACAATCCTTGCCAGATAAAAGCCGTACGTAAGATATCGTGCCGATCAACCGCCCGTTGAACCGCTGCCAGATAGCGATCTAACAGAGAGCGGTCAGCGAAAGCCATCTGACCCGTCAACAGATACGGATCTCCTTCGTTTGCCAGTAAGTGGTGGAATAAAATACCGTCCTGCAACGGCGACAGGGCATAGATATCCTGAATATTGGCTATCCCGCCTGGCACCTGTTCAACGATACGGTCAATTTCAGCCTGAGTCAGATCAATCAGCGGCAACATCACCGACGTCAGTGCCGTGGCTGCCGGGGTGATAACGTTAGGTGGTACTGTTACAGCCTGATGCTGTCCCAGAGACCGGGCCAGTTCAGACAGCACCGGAAACTGGAACAGCTCACGCGCCGTCAGTGTCAATCCCAAGTGACGCAGGCGTTCAACCACCCGTATCGCGAGCAGCGAATGCCCTCCCAGGGCGAAGAAGCTGTCATGCCGGCTGACCTGTTCAATCCCCAGTAATTCACGCCAAATCGCCGCCAGAGCCATTTCCGTTTCACCTTGGGGCGCGGCGTAAACTTGATGAGCAAAAGCTTCATTGTCCGGTGCCGGCAATGCCCGGCGATCCAATTTACCGTTAGGCGTCAATGGAAAGGCATCCAGACGCACAAAAGCTGACGGCACCATATAGTCAGGTAAAATGGCACTCAGGTGAGTACGCAAGCTGTTTACCAGCCCGTCATCTGTGGGTGCCATCACATAGGCCACCAGCCGTTTATCTGTCCCTTCCCCCCGAGCCAGCACAGCAACCTCACGCACCGCTGGATGCTCTGCCAGATGTGTCTCAATTTCACCCGGTTCAATGCGGAAACCGCGGATTTTCACCTGTTGATCGTTGCGACCCAGAAACTCCAGATTGCCGTCCGGCAGGTAACGGGCCAAATCCCCAGTGCGGTACATGCGAGCATCCGGGTTATCACTAAACGGATCAACCAAGAAACGCTCGGCGGTTAACTCAGGACGATTAAGATACCCCTGGGCAACGCCATCTCCCCCGACATAAATCTCACCGATCACACCCGGCGGTACCGGCTGCTCATACGCATCCAGCAGATAAACACGGGTATTCGCGATTGGCCGGCCAATCGGGATGCGGGTCACACCCTGCGCTAACGCCACGATAGGATATATCGTGGTAAAGGTGGTTCCCTCACTCGGGCCATAGGCTTGCAATAATTGTTGTGGCGGATGATTATCCAGCACTTGGGCAATCACCTGTAAATCCGGGATATCTCCGCCGAAAATCAGAATGTTAATCTGCGGAAGGACCGGGGACAACTCTGCCGCCAGCCGGTTAAACAGCCCAATAGTCAGCCACAGCACTGTGATGCGGTGAGTCTGCAAAGCCGGTACTAATTCCTGAGGTGTCAGCAACGTGTCATGGTCGATAACCACCAGCGCGCCGCCATTAAGCAATGGTGCCCAAACTTCAAACGTGCTGGCATCGAAAGCCGGGTTAGCGGCAAAGGCCACTCGATCATCCGGCCCAATTTCAGCATAGCCATTATTGATGACCAGCCGGACCACCGCACGATGCGGCACCACCACGCCTTTGGGCATACCCGTCGAGCCGGAGGTATACATAATATACGCAGACCCGGCGCTGGAACGCGGTAAGCCAAGGTTGATGTCATTTTCCTCGCTGCACAGACCTGTCTTATCAAAAAGACGAAACAGCGGCACAGTCAGGTTAGCCGAGATATCCGCCCGTGTATCAGTGAGCAGCAATTTGGCTGAACAATCGTTTATCAGCCAGTTTTTCCGCTCATCCGGCACACTGGGATCTATCGGTACGTAAACAGCCCCCACTTTGAGAATAGCCAGCTGAGCCACCACCAGTTCTATCGATCGCTCTAACAGAATCGCAACATGGTCATCCGGGCGAATTCCCTGTTCGATCAGCTGACGAGCCAACCAGTTCGCATAAGCATTCAGTGCCGTATAGCTCAGGGTCTTCTCTCCCGCTATCAGTGCCGTCGCCTCGGGTGTTTTCTCCACCTGTTGTTCAAACAACTGATGAATACACAACGCATCAGGATATACCGTTTCTGTGGCATTCCAGGTTTCCAGCAACAGCGTGCGTTCCGTTTCAGGCAAGATATTCAGTGCCCAGACCGGTGTTTCCGGGGCCTGCTCAAGGGCGGCCACCAAACTTTCCAGCGCCTGTTGCATATAACCGTACAAGCTTTCCGGATCAAACGGTTGCACTACCTGAGCAGTCAGCCCCAGAGTGGTAGCACCGTCCTCTACCGACAGTACAAATGGATAGTTGGTCCGCTCCTGTTCACCCAGGAATTCAATCCCGGCCATCGTTTCATCCAGTGGATCCGGTTGAACATTATGTCGATAGTTCAACAGAGCGCTAAAGAGGGGCGTACCGCTGGCAACCCCGCTGCACCGCTGGGCCAGCGCCAGTGACGCATGTTCATGTTCCAGCAACCCGGCCAGTCGCAAATGCACCTCCCGCACGCTATCCTGTACCGGGATATCATCGATATCCAGACGCAACGGCAGGGTATTGATAAACAACCCCATGCCGCTGTCAGCCCCTTCCCCCACCGCCATGCGCCCAAACAATACGGTGCCGAACACCACTTTCTTTTGACCACTGGTACACGACAACACTCGCGCCCAAGCCAGATGACACAACGCCGCCAGACTGACGCCCAAACGCCGAGCCTGACTACGTAGACGGTCATTCAACTCAGCGGTCAGCATCCGATGGAATTCCGTCTTCTGAGATCCATCACGATGCACATCCGTCAACCCGAACGGCAGCGTTGGCTCATCCACCGCCGCCAACATGTCGGTAAAGAAACAGGTATGCGCGGCCTGATTCACCCCCAACTGGGCCTCAGCCACCAGATTGCGGAAAGGAACCGGAGCAGGCAGGCTGTCCCCCTGCCCGGCAAAATACGCCTGCACTTCACGGTGCATGACTTCCATGGTTTCATGGTCGCCAATCAGGTGATGCTGCAACTCCAGTAAAAACCAGCGGCCATCGGTTTCCTGGGCGATAACAAAATGCAATAGCGGAGCCTGACCCAGATCAAGACGGTAGTGATCCGGATCAAAACGCCGGGTTAACTGGTCAATGACCGGGCCATCAGCCGGGTCCAGCGTCAGTTCTGTCACCGGCAAGATAGCCTGACGCCAAACCACCTGAGCCGGCACAGATAATCTTTCCCAGATAAACGCCGTACGCAGAATGTCATGGCGATCAACCACCTGTTGCACTGCGTCCAGATAACGGTCCAGCAGAGCGCGGTTAGCAAAAGCTACCGGATAGAGCACCAGATACGGGTCGCCTTCCTTTTCCAATATATGGTGGAACAGGATACCGTCCTGCAATGGCGACAACGCATAGATATCCTGAATATTGGCTATCCCACCCGGCACCTGGCCGACAATGTGGTCAATATCAGGCTGAGTCAAATCAATCAGCGGTAACATCGCCGGTGTCAACGCCGTGGTGGCCGGTGTAATGATATTCGGTGGTACTATCACGGCCTGATGCCGCCCCAACGTTTGGGCCAAGTTTGACAGTACCGGCGACTGGAACAGATCACGCGCCGCCAGTGTCAACCCCAGGCTACGCAAGCGTTCAATCATCTGCACGCCGAGCAGTGAATGACCGCCCAACGCAAAGAAGCTGTCATGCCGGCTTATCTGCTCAATACCCAGTAACTCACGCCAGAGAGCAGCAATGGCGATCTCTGCCTCCCCTTGTGGGGCTTCGTAAATCTGCCGGGCAAAATCGCCTTCCCCCGGCGCAGGCAACGCCCGGCGATCCAGCTTGCCATTCGGGGTCTGCGGGAAGGACTCCAGACGCACAAAGGCCGCCGGGACCATATAGTCAGGTAAAATGGCACTTAGGTGTTCACGCAAATCAGCAGCCAATCCCTCATGTGCTACCGCTACCACATAGGCAACCAACCGTTTGCCCTGTTCCCCATCCAGCGCCAGCACCGCCGCCTCTTGCACCACAGGGTGTTCCAGCAGCCGGGTTTCAATTTCACCCGGCTCAATACGGAAACCACGGATTTTAACCTGCCCGTCGTTACGGCCCAAGAATTCCAGGTCACCATCCGGCAGATAACGGGCTAAATCCCCGGAGCGATACATCTGCGCACCGGCTACCGGGCTAAAAGGATCTGGTATAAAACGCTCTGCGCTCAATTCCGGCCGGTTAAGATAACCGCGCGCCACCCCGACGCCACCAATATACATTTCACCCACGCAGCCTAATGGGACAAGTTGACCATATTGGTCCAGCAGATAGATGCGGGCATTTTTAGCCGGCCGGCCAATAGAATGCGCATCGGCTGGGGATAACACATCCTTATAAGTCACCGTTACGACATTTTCAGTCGGACCATAACCGTTCAACAGCCGGGGCCGGTGGCCTTCTTGCCTGAACCAATCCTGAATGGCGTTCTTTTTGACCGCCTCACCACCAATGATGATGAGCCGGAGACAATCCGGCAGCGGTAACCCAGTATCTCTGGCCGCCAATTCAGACCAGAACAGGGTCGGCAACGACACCACCGTAATACGATATTGCCGGGTTAAGGCAATAAATTCCGGCATCGAAGCCAGCCAACTGTCATCGCGAAGAACCAGCGTGGCCCCATTGCATAATGACGAGAAAAAATCTTCCACTGAAACATCAAATGCAAAAGCGGCAAATTGCAACAGCCGGTCTTGTGCCGTGATGGCATAAGTGTCATTAAAGCCCAAATAACGTTGATAAATCGCCTGATGCTCTACCATCACCCCTTTCGGCTGCCCAGTTGAACCGGAGGTGTAAATCACATACGCCAGATGCTGTGGCGTCAACGCCGGGACCTGCGGATTACTGTCCGGCTGGTCTGGCCGGGTATTCGGGTCAAGCACTGTCAACCCCGCCAGCGCGGCTTCACCCAGCGCTACCCTCCCGGTCGCATCAGCCAATACCACTGACGGCGCAGTATCATTTAAGATATACGCCAGACGTTCCCCCGGATAGGTTAAATCCAGCGGTACATAAGCTCCACCAGCTTTCAGTACTGCCAGCAAAGCCACCACCATCGCCGGAGAACGTTCCACGCAAATCGCCACCCGCTGGTCCGGTGTGACCCCCTGCGCAATCAGTTGATGCGCCAGACGGTTGGCCCGGCTATTCAATTCCGCGTAACTGAGGATTTGCTCTTGATATTCTAACGCCGTGGCCTGCGGAGCCAGCTCTGCCTGTTGCTCAAACAGCTGATGAATACATAACGGATCAGGATACGGGGTTTCCGTCGCATTCCAAGTCTCCAGTAACAACGTACGTTCAGCCTCTGGCAACACATTAAGCTGCCCGATGGGGATTTCATCTCCTATCTCTTTCGACGATACCAACACCTGTAAATGTTCACCCATCCGCTGAACCACTTCCGCGCTCAGACGGTTTGCATCATAGATCCAGCGGAATTCTCCCTGTGCATTCACCTGGAGCGTTAGCAATTGACCGGATACCTTCTGATCACACGGTTTGTCATCCTGTATCACCGAGACGGCGATCTGCCACGGCCAGCGGGTTGTTAATGCGGGGATAGCCTGCAATGAAGGAAAGCGAATAAGGAGATCATGACTAAATGTCTGGTGCCGCACCAACTGGGCAAGCTCATTATCAATCCAGTCAGCTACCGCCCTCCACGGCTTATCAAACGCCACCTCAATGCCCATAGGCACCACCGGCGCCAGATCTGCCAGGTTATCGTTTGCTTGCACGCCCCAACCGATTTGGAATTCGGTCTGCTGAGTCAGGCGCGCAAGGTAAATGACAAATGTCTGCAACAGTATTCGCAATGGGTCATCTTCCCCGTTTTTTGGCAACGGGGACTGCCAAAGGCTCATTGCCCATCTGGGCTCTGCTTGCTCCCTGGCGGTCTCAAAAGATAACTGGAGCGGTTGTAGAGCGGCAAGACGTTCATACCAAAATAATTCACTGGGTGTGAGTGCCTTGAGAATATTCTTTGTATTTTTAATCTGTGATGAAGTGTTATTTACATTAGTTATATTTTCTGACGTCTGTGAAAAGAGTTCGGCGTTAAGAGCACTTCCTGCTTGAGCAATGCTATCTTTCATTTACTACTCCAACGAATCTGCTAGAAATTTGAAAACTGTCATTCCTGACAGCCATCACCCGTATTTTTCTCACTTCTTGCCCCCAAGAAATAAAAACAGATACATCCGACATCTATTCAAAATATACAAATACTGGATGCCATAGCCCGGTTAATAGCCATATCATTAACAACGCTACGTACTAACTCCCCTGACAATGAAATAAATAATTCAATTTATGATCCAAAATAAAACATTTCATTTTCTCTCCTGTTTTTTAGACAAATTAGATTGATTTTCAGAAATTCTTATTGACTGACAACAAATTACACAATTAAAGACAAGCAAATTCCCTGCATTTATCATGCATATTTAACAAAAATATAACCTCAGCTTAAAAACAATCACATACGATATTATTTTATAACAACAAAATAGTACCACCAGTGTAGATGTCATAAACAGACCCACACCAACTTAAACACATTGCTTTATAACAATTAGATTCCATCGCAAATAGAAACGTTATTTAATTCAATACCACCAAGAAACAATTATAATTTATAATTAACTCCACCATATATTATTTCATAATAATAAAATAATGTAACAGGCATAATTATTAACTCTGTATGATATTGATTAAAAAGACGAACACGCCAGAGAAATCGCTCTTTGATGCGATTTCTCTGACATCCGATGATATTGACCATTACGAGGTATAAGCAGGAAAAAAATTTAATACTATTCAGTTTAAAAATACCGAATAACATATACATTGAGACTATCCACCACCGTTTTTTCACTCTTGTTATCCTGAGTTGTTTAAAATAAAAACAATATATACCAAGGAGAGATCATGAAATTAAAGCTGATTAAATCAGCCTATATCATCACCAGGAAACACATCGTCATTATCAAGTTTTCGATTATTTTTATCAAAATAAATATTTTCAACAATTACTCTACAACTAAATACACAGCCGAAACACCCAGGAAATCAAAAAAACAGAATAAAATTGACAATAAAATTAGATTTAGATCACATAATAGAAAATAATAACAATAACAAAGGAATATAATAAAATTATTTATTATGAAAATCATCATTTTTCTTATTTTGCTTTAGCATAGAAATAATCCGATATAAATAATATATACCGAATTATCACACCGACATTAAATTATTCAATACTGATTAATATATCAGTATTACAGCATCTTCCTGTCACAATGCATTGCCAACACCCTATTCGGAGCCTCAGCTAAAGCGGTTTTATTTTCCAATAAACTAAAATGGTTACCCAAAACAGCAATCAACCGAAGTGAAAAGTCCGACATGACCTGTGCCCAGCTTAACGCGCCATCTGCTTCCAACATCTTGCGATTAAATCAAGGCGCAGATTGACGGGATATAATGCCAATTCCTGTGCATCTTCAATAAACGGCACTAAATTCATCGCATCAATTCACCAGTACAAAACTGCAACCTCTTTTGAGAAAACGCTCTATTTATTCCTTCTATAACTTACATCTTTAAATATCAATGTCGCAGCAGCTAAAATGACTGGAATGGATAAGATTGCAAAAATAGTGCTGTGATTTAATCCAAATCTGATAAGTTCTGCCCCAAATAAAGCACCACAGATCCCGCCTAATCTTCCAAATCCTAACATCCAGGCAACACCGGTTGCCCTACAATGAGTTGGATAAAATTGCGCTGCAATTGCTCCCATTGATGCCTGTGCGCCATTCATTGTTGTCCCTGCAAGAAATATTAAAATACTCAGTAAAAATACACTTTCTCCCTGACCAATAGAAAAGACCAAAATACCAGTAAGAACATAATTAGTTGCTACGACCTTGTGAGGATTAACCCGATCCATTAGCCAACCAGAAAAAACAACGCCTATTCCCCCCCCCAAAGGAAATAATGCCGTAAGCACTGCTGCCATACTAATGCTAAAACCAGCATCGTTCATTAAAATCGGCATCCAACTTGTCAAAACATAAAAAACCAATAATCCCATGAAATAGGTTATCCATAACATTGTTGTCCCAAGTAGAAATTGACTGGACAAAATAGTTTTGATTGACGATTTATGTATAATTTCTTTTTCATCAAATGTAAATTTCTTTACACCATTTAAAATTCCATTTGTCATTTTAAACAAAATTCGCCTTATATCCTCTTCTGAGTTACCTTTTAACATTAGATATTTCAGTGATTCAGGCAGTAGGAAAAAGAGAAATACAGATAAAAATAGTGGCAAAATACCACCTAAAATCAGAACACCTTGCCATCCAAAATGTGGGATAATCCATGCAGAAAACATTCCTCCTATTGCCGCACCAAAAGGAAAGCCACAAAAAACAATATTTATTAACAAAGACCTCCGATGCTCAGGTGCATATTCTGATATCAACGTTATTGCATTTGACATTGCTGCACCAAGACCCAATCCCGTCAAAAAACGCAAAATAGTTAATGTCTGTATTGAATCAGCTGCGGCGGTAACCAAACTAAACAGACCAAAAACACCCACTGATATTGTCAATACTAATTTTCGACCAAATCTATCAGCAAGCGGACCAGAAAAAAGCGCGCCTAATGCTAAGCCAAAAAGTGCAGCGCTCATGGCAGGCCCAAGAACAGTGCTTTCTACGTTAAAATCCTTTATCACTGCGGGTGCAATATAACCAATTAATGCTGTATCGAAACCATCAATAGTAACGATAGAGAAACAAAGAATTAATACTTGCCACTGGACTTTTGAAAGTTTTTGACTATTGATAACATTCTGGATATTAACTGTTGTAATACTATTCATTTCGAATCACCGACGTCAAGGAGTTCATTATTATTAATTAGAAAGATAAACCATCCAGTTAACTTCAATTAATCTCAATGCAAAATGTGGATGCAAAACAGAAAATAAAATTTTATTGGTATAAGAGAGCTAATTGATTAATCTAGCCCTCTTTTATTATAAAAGAAACTCATTCAAGTTCAAATTGGCGCAAGGCACGGCGATCATCCGTGTGATCATATTGAGCTACTTTGAATTTACGTAAATCTGATTGCTGAACCATTGTACCGTCACCAACAGGCCGATCACCTTTTATTGTTACTCGTTCCATCAAACGCGGATTAGGATAATAATCATGAACTGCGGCATGCTGAACAGAACGATTATCCCAAAACACGAGCATATTAGGTTCCCAATGATGCCTGTATTGATACTCTAAAATGGAAGTGGAACGATATAAGCTATTCAATAATTCAAAGCTCTCTCTATCATCCATGCCTTTGATATATCGAGTGTAGTGAGGATTAACAAATAAAACTTTTTTTCCAGTTACCGGATGTATACGCACTACCGGATGGCTAACGGGTGGATATTGATCTTCATTTTTACGCAGTTGTTGCCTCCCTTTATCTGTTTCAGGAAAAAGATATTTGTAAGATGCAAAATCGTGTATAGCTTCAAGCCCAGAAATAAATTGCTGCATTTTATTTGAAAGGGCGTTATAAGCGGCGGTCATACTCGAAAAACATGTGTCCCCTCCAATTTCAGGAACAGCTTTAGAATAAAGCATCGTTCCTAAAGGTGGGTATTCCCGGTATGTCTCATCAGAATGCCAGCGATCAGTCAAAACAGGCGGATTGCCCTCTTTATAATCAAAGACAATCAGTTCCGGAATCTTTTCTGAATTTTCCGCGAAAGGATGAACCGTCAGCTCACCAAAATAACCTCCAATTCGCAATAAATCTTCCGTTGAAAGATTTTGGTTCGGAAAAACCAAAACTTCATGAGTAGCCAATGCATCAGATATCGCTTGAATACATCCATCATCTAACAATTGACTTAAATCAATGCTGGTTATCTCAGCACAGAAATATGGACTTAGCTTACGTAAAGAAAACCTGCCCTTAATATTACCTGTATTAACTTCATTTATGTTCATATTATCACCGTAAGAAATTTTTAATTTATGTTATTATTTACAAGCCTATTATTATTGTATTTACCGCCCAGAAAATTGATGCCATAAATATTAATATCAATGAACAGAAACCTCTTAGGATGGATATTACCACAAGATTACCTGATATATCCCAAGAGAAAATTACAGCATACAAAATTGCAGATGAGAAATTGACCCACTCTATTACAAATATACTCATCATTATCAAAGAAAGACCTCTTATATTACTCCATTATTACGCAACTCAACTATTTCATCATCTTGGTAATTTAGCAATTCTTTTAAGATCACCTCAGTATGTTCTCCATGCTCTGGAGCAGCAGCCCTAACGGTTTGCATGTCACAAAAACGACTAGAATGAAATGGTTGCCCAACTAATGATAATTGACCAAGACGGGGGTGATTAATTGAACATTTCATTTTCAAATGATTCATTTGCTCATCATTCATTGCTTCCTCTATTGTATACAAAGGTCCACAAGGAATACCTACAGCATTAAGTTTTTCAATTATCTCAGCACTTTTAAAATGTTTTATTCTCTCTTGCAATCTATTCAATAATGAAGATCTATTCAAAGACCGCAGTGTAATATTGCTATATTCGTGAAAATCAGCTAACTCTGGGATATCCAAAACTTTACACAAAAGTTTAAATTTTGCATCCTCAGCAGCAGCGATATTAACTTGCCCATCAGCCGTCGGAAATAACCCTGTAGGCATTAATGTTGGATGATCATTGCCCATTTGGGTTGGTACATCACCATTAGCAAGCCATCTTGCCACCTGAAAATCAAGCATTGAAATCGTAGATTCAAGTAAAGAAGTATAGACCCACTGACCCAGACCTGTTTTTTCACGATAATAAAGCGCCATTAAAACTGCCTGAGCTAACGTCATTCCCGCACTTATATCAGTGATTGCCGCACCAACACGTACTGGCCCGCTACCAGGTATACCAGTAACTGACATTAAACCTGACATTCCCTGAACAATCTGGTCCACAGCAGGTCTTGTGCAGTAAGGACCTGTTTGCCCAAATCCTGATATACTCCCGCAAATAATACGTTCGTTTATTGATTTCAATGAATCATAATCAAGACCAAGCCGATATTTAACTTCGGGCCTGAAATTTTCCAGAACAACATCCGCTTTACTCACCAGTTTTTTAAAAACGCTTTGCCCATCATCTGTTTTCAAATTCAGAGACAAACTCTGCTTATTTCTATGCAGGTTTTGGTAATCAAATCCTTCACGTGAGCCCCCCATGCTGTCCCCAAGATCGGCAGGCTCTTCAATTTTAATGATTGTTGCCCCCCAATCTGCCAATAAGCGGGAAGTCACAGGGCCCGCTCTATGCCGGGTAAAATCGAGAACAAGCAGATCATACATTGGTAATTGAGACATATATCTTCCCTATAGTGATAATACATAGGTAAAAATTCAAATTTTCATCTGTTCATAATGAGTAATTAATTTCCAAAAAGAAATCAGAATATCCTAAATTGGAAATACAATCGAATCAGGAATTATGTCTGTATCTATAATACAGATTCTATCTTTGAATTTTAATATACCGTCATCTTGAACTATTACATCATGTGAACGTCCACAGACAAGTAGTTTACTGGATTCACCATATAAACTTTCATATATCGCAAAAGATGAACATGCTTTAATGCCATAAACATTGACGTCATCTATTGAAATCAATCGTACACCACTGACTATTCGGCATTGAGATCTTCTTCGATACATGACAGTCTTTTGCAGTGCAATAGCTCTGTCCTTAATCATCTTTTGCCCATCACAGAGTACAAAACTCAGTGGAAAATTTTGATCAAAATTCTCCCTGGATGTAATTCTATAGTGACTATCTTTAACAAAAAAATTTGGCCATTGTTCAATGTTACCTTCATCCAGAGACTCGTTGTAGATGGTATAAAGCCATTGAACATCCAACGTGAGTTCACGAAATTTTGGTGTTCTATTCATCGTCTTCATAACCCATAATTTTTTTATAATATTTATAAAACCCTCGAATAGCTGACTCAGTCACCATATGATCCGCATCCCCCTCCCCATTACCCGCTTCCAGAACGGCTACTGAGTCGGGAGAAGCAGCTGAACCGATCTGAACCATTGCCAATATTTCATTATCGTCAATTGTTACCAATCCAGACGGACCAAATAAGTTTGCCTGATATAGCCGTTTTTGAATCAATTCAGGGCTATCCGATTCATATCCGAAAAATGTCCAGGTTTTAATACATGAATCAGGCCCATCTGGTTTCACATGCCTCATCACCAAACAATTTAATTGTTGCAAGAATATCAGATTTGGCCAAATGGTCATTACGGCCCCCGTACCATGCTCGTATTCAGATTGATACTCAATTAATCGTTTATCATTAAGACTGAAACCCTTTTGAGAATTCAGCTGTTCCTTAAACTGGTCATTCTGAGCTTGCTTAAATGTTGCGGTTGAAACAAGAACACTGCTGCGTCCGTGTTTATCTACTTTAACGTGAGTTTCTTGATCAGAACGCCAAATACCAAAAGTCAGGAAAAATGAATGCAGCAGTGCTGCATGAAATGGATCCTTTACATTTTCTACCTGAAGTTTCCAATTTGCATGCACTCTATGCTGCATTTTTCCAATAACACGTAATGTCTTGCCATTACATACCCGATCAAAGTAAGCCAATATGCCAGGCCCCAAATACTCTTCAAACGGCTCAATTTCAAAGCTGAAACTGGCAAAAACAACGCCATGCCGCTCTGTTACATTAAGTTGTTCTAACCCATGTTCTGTCGAATCAAAGCATGGTGACATCCCTCCCTTTCCATCAATCCCCCGACGAAAAGGCATACCAACAAGAGTACCATCAAGATTAAAAGACCACTCATGATAAGGACATGTAAATAATTTCACATTCCCCCGCTCTTGGTGACATATCTGAGCACCTCTATGTGTACAACGATTCACAAACACTCTAAGTTTATTTCTTCTATCCCTCACAAGAATTACCGGAACTTCACCTACGAATGTTTGAATAAAATCACCGATGTTCCTTACCTCAGTAGTTAAACCAACATAGTTCCAGGTTCGACTTTTGAAAATACAGTCTTGTTCCCGATTATAAATTTCACGATCTGTATATACCTCAGACGGTACCCGACGTGGTCCTTCAATTGGCCATTTCAACGTCAGCTCCTTCTCCTGATTCCTGAGTTTTCTTATTTGTTGAATGCTCATCTGAATTGTGCACTACCAGATCAGCAATTCGCCCCATAACAGACATCAACATAGACCAGCCTTGACGTTGAATTTCAAATAATCGTTCTCCGTCACTCAAGGGTATATTTCGTAAGAATTCATAACCCATTGCCATATGCTCATCATCAGCGACAGTATGAATATCAAAATGACCTCCAGTTTCAGTGGATGACATTTCAGGCTGAATATGCTTATAGAAAAAAGTTGCAGAGGCTTCGACAACTAAGTGAACCAAAACAACTTTTTCAATATCACTAATTGAGTTCATTTTCCAGGGGAACCACGCACTTGTGGATTCAAGAACCGGATCAAATACAGTTTGAAGATCTGTTCTATTCTTCGCTAAATTACGGTTATGGCCTAACTCTTCAATCAAATGAAGCCAGGCTAATTCTTCAAATTTAGGATCCTGTAAAGTTATCACCCGCGCCAGAACCATTTTTTGAAAATGATTCGACCAAACTTGAAAACAATCCAGAAATCTTTTCTTAGCTTCAGGATTTTTAAGTAGCCCTTTCCGCACAAGTGCAAATAAACGATGTTTGTCAAACCTATCCATATATTTTTCATTGAGCTGGAACAGTTGCTCAGCAATATTTTTATCACCCACTTTTTCTGATTTCATTTCAGGATAAAAGACTGCCCATGGATCTGTGATATCTTCATACAAACCACGAGAATCAAATTGGATTGAAAGCCCCCAAAATCCATTGGGTGCCATTCCTTTAAATCCATGTAGTCTACCTGGTGGCACTAAAAGAATATCTCCGGCATTCATGTCAGCCTTTACCTCACCTGTCGTATGTGCTCCCCCCTCACACATTAATATCATTGATTCGACTGGGTGAATGTGCTCATTTAATTCTTCACCTGCTTCCAAACGTACCCACGCCATAGAAATACGATTATCGCGAGGAAGAAAATTAACAAGAGATTTATTCTTCGTAAAATCTTTAACATGCCCCAACCAATGTTCAACACCATCAACTTCAATTGTTCTCATTGATGGAATTTCATCTCGTTTAACCAACGTAACATCAGATAATTTTTTCATTCTTATTCTCACTTGTTATTTAAAATAAAAATAATTTCACCAAAGCGAGATCATGAAGTACAAACCAATTAAATTAGACTATATCGCCATTAAGAAATACATTACGATTCTCATTTCTTCGCTTGGATCGTTTTAGTCATTCATACGAAAGTATTCACAATTAAATATACGATTAAGATAACAAACAATCAATAAACAAAATAAAACAAATAATAAAGTTCGATTTAGCTCACATAACTAAAAATGGCAAAAGAAATAATAACCAAATAAAACATCAAAATAAAACAATAATAAACCTGAAATTATATATTTCATAGATATATAATTTTAAATATGAATTCCATTATGTATTTAAAGAGTTATATATTTACGGTGATTACAATTATTCTTTACATATAATTATTTAAGTCAAAAACAACAGTTACATAAAATAACTATTTCATTTCAGGCTTATTTCTTCACGCGCCTTTTAAAATAACATGAAAATATCAATTATCACTACATCACACATTTTCAGGGATGCGAGCATTTTGGGCGCAAGTTGCATACACCAGAGCAATCGTCCCCAGTAAAGCACCGATGATACAGACCCCGGACCAACCTGCGCAGGAAAAAATCCATGAAGAAATCAGCGATCCGGCAGCAGCACCAATGAAATTAGAAGTCATCATTCCCGCGGTAAGGCGGCTGCGAGCCTCTGGATCCAAACGATAGATAGCGTTCAGGTTCGTCACATGAACACCTTGGATAGCCAAATCCTGCAACAAAATACCGGCCAGCAAGGACAATACAGAGATCTGACCAAATGCAACGGGTAACCAAGACACTAACAATAATACCAGACCGATACGGGTGAATCGGTTGCCCTGCCCTCGATCGGCCATGCGTCCGAACCAGTTGGCCGCGTAAGCGCCAGCAGCACCGGCCAACCCAAATAACCCGATAGTGGTGTTTGAATAGGAGTAAGGTGGACTGACCAGGAGAAAGGTCAGGGACGTCCATAGCATACCGAACGAAGCAAACAAAAGCCCCCCTAACAGGGCACGGGCGCGAAACAGAGGTTCATCGGTGTATAGGCGGATTGTAGAAGCAAGCAAACGCAGATAATTCAGCCCTACCGGGCTCTTGTAACGTGGAAGTACACACCAAAGTGCACCAGACATAACCAGCATCAACGCAGCGGCAACCCAGTAAACGGTACGCCAGCTGCCAAAATCGGCCAGCGTACCAGCCACAGTACGCGCCAAAAGGATCCCTAATAGCAACCCACTCATGACCGTACCCACAACTTTGCCTCGTTCGCCCGGAGCGGCTAAAGTGGAAGCAAAAGGGATCAGGATTTGCGCTACAACCGACAAGCCACCAGCAACAACAGTGCCCAATATGACAAAAGAGAGACTGGGGGCAAACGCCGTGATCAACAAACCGAAAGCAGACAGAGCAGTCATAAGAACGATCAGACTGCGCCGCTCAATGATATCACCCAGCGGCACCAACAAGATAAGCCCGGCGGCATAGCTCAATTGGGCTACAGTAACCACACTTCCAGCCGCAGCAGTGGACAAGTTGAATTGTGAACCAATGCTGTGCAACAGAGGTTGAGCATAGTAGTTGCTAGCCACAGAAAGACCGACGGCCACCGACATAAGCAGCACGATGAACGAAGTCAAACGTGGAGGCACACTGGCCGGGGAAGACGAGAATTTCACCGATTTTCCCCGGGAGAAAACATTCATAATAATTTCTCATTTCTTTGAAATACTACTAACTTATTTTATCAGCACCATGCTGGCAATTCATAATATTGGATTTTCATTATCTGGAAATCCTTATAATGCTGACTTGAAGTCCTTATAATGCCTTTTCTTTTTAGGCAATCACGTAGTTTTATTAGGAGGAAAAGTGAAACGACATATTTCTCTTGATCAGCTCGATTTCCGGCTACTCAATGTTTTTATCACCCTCTTTCGTGAACGACATGTGGGACGTGCCGCTGATACATTGGGGATGTCACAGCCAACTGTTTCAACACTGCTGGCCCGTTTGCGTCGAATTTCCGGTGATCCGCTGTTTATTCGCAGTGCGCAAGGTATGCAACCTACTGTGCTGGCACGTAACTGGGCTGAGCCAGTTGCATCAGCGCTGACCATGTTGGAGTCAGCTCTCAATACCCCATCAGATTTTGATGCGGCAACATCCCAACGTACTTTCAGTGTGTACATGACAGATGTCGGCCAAATGCTCATGCTTAACCGGCTAATATCCCGGATTGAAACCACAGCCCCCGGTATACGTATCCGGGCAATCAGTACCTGGGAAGGTACCCTGGCAGATCAGCTTGATGACAGAAGCATTGATATTGCCTTTGGCTGGATCCCTCAACTTAAGGCACGTAAAACCAGTGCGCTGTTATTTAAAGATAGGTATGTAGGAGTGCATGATGCTGCCACAGTGCCTGCGCTACACCGTTATGCAGTGGCTTATGTTCCCAATTCAGCGCATCAGATTGTGCCTGAACGTTTTCAATTGCACGGCATCAAACCAGTGATCACCGTGCCAAACTTCTTTATGTTGCCGGAAGTGCTTACAGGGACGTCTATCACTGCAGTTGTTCCAGAACGGCTGGTTCATCTTCTATCCCAACAAAGGAGCACAACATTGCGCATTGTCGAACTCCCTTTCAAGCTGCCAATGATTAGCATCCGGGTACATTGGTCTGCTGGAACATGGCGGGATGGAGGTATTGACTGGCTGCGAAACCAAATAATAGCAAGTGTCAATGACTATCCTCCCATTAAGGACTTTCCGTCTTGATAAAATTATTTCGAAAAATATAAGGATGTCTCAAATGCAACTTACTCAACACTGATAAAGCATAAGGCTCCGGTGAACTCACCTTGTCTTTCCCTTCTGGCCCCTGCACGCTACCGCTTCCTTATCTTCATTTGGAGACTGACACCATGAGCCGTAGCCGATATACCCCGGAGCAAAAACAACACCATGTGACCCAATGGCGGCACAGTGACCTGACCCGAAAACAGTATTGTGAACAGCACCAGCTGACCTTTGCCTCCTTTCGTGACTGGATTTGTCCCACCGGTACTGGTAAGTGTCCGTGTGGGTTTCCCGCTGGATCAGCTGACCGGCCGCATCATAATGTTAGTTTTGGCTTATCGTGGCTATGCGCTACGGTAGATCATCAGTCAGACCGGAAGATCACAGAGATCTTCCGTCTTTTATATTATCGTAGCGGTACCGGTAAACGACTGGTTAAGGGCCTTAATTGCTCCCTGTCATCCCACAGTCCCGGAAATACTTCGAATTTCAGGTCATCACGGTTAATTCCGGTATCAAAATAGCGGCATAAACGCTCTGCTAATTCTTCATGTGACCACATATTGGTCAGTTCATATTTTTCAATAAGTTCCCGATCTTCTGGTAAGGTTAAGTCTTCTTTTAATACGGGTGCCAGTGTGGTTCCGATATTACCCTCAGGGCCGATATCAATCAGTTTACCGCCCATAAATAAAAAAGAGTTTTTACCTCCAGGATAATGGTCACCATCGAATGAAGAATAAGGTTTTATCCAGCAATTATTATAGGATTGAGTATTAGGAATAACTGATTTATCTTTAATTTTATCTGGCATCAATTTATAAACAGCATTAACAACTAAAATCCGAAACAAAGTAGTCACTTGATTTAAATCAATATTTTTCCAGACGCCATCTGTATTACAGATATCATAAAACTGCATTTCTGCACTGTTAAGCATCTGTCCAATGGTATACAGGTTATCCCTCAATTTAATATTAACCAGATGATTATGCTTCCAGACAATTCGTTTCACCATTCTATAAGCTCCAATCTGCTCTGGCGTACTGTGGATATTCGCAACGGCAGATCATCAATCAAACCGGAAGATCGCAGAGATCTCCCGAGCTTTATTTTAAATAGATATTGATTTAACCACATCAATAAAGTATGTCCTATTTACTTCATAATAATCAAGACTTATATTTTTTTTGAAGTCCTTTGATATAAATAAAATGTCATTTATTATTTTTTCACCAAATTTAAAATTCTCATTCAACGAGCAAAGCGAAGATATAAGGAATGAACCACAATACGTCCAGTCATCATCGATGAAAATATAATATGGCGTATCGTCATTCTTTAGCTCTTTAAGAAAACCATGTAACTCTTGCGGTGTTAACCGAGTTTTTTCATCCGTTCCCTTGGACTTTCCTGATATAGACAGAACATCATCAGTATCTTTCAATTCCATGAAAGTTAGATTACTTTCCTTGATACAAAGCAGCGAAGTTACCTTAGATATATAATTCTTAATAATATGTTTTCCATTAGCCTTTCTATATAACAACTCTTTTTTATATTGGGCAGTGCTCATATCAACCACCACACTTATTTTTGTAGTACGCCTTACCTTTAGGATTAGCTATTTTAGGTCTGCCATAATCATTCATTCTTGTTTCACCTGTTCTGGGATCAACTTTTACCTTACCAGCTTCCCAATGCGGCTGATCAGGATGGCTAACATCCATTGTTTGTTGTTGTACTGTTGCTGGTATTGTTCCACCGCCTGGCTTCGGTACTTTATATCTGTATTCCCAACCAGAGCTATTCCTTGATTGATTAGTAGGTTGTTGGCTTATAGGTATTCCTGCTTGTCTCATAGCTTCGCGACGAGCAGCTCCTGAAGAACTGAATGGATTATCTTCACTGCCAATTGGTTCACCACTCAACCCCCAAGGATCAATCCAACTCAGCGGATTCGGCGCATAGGTATACAGGTTCAATCCACCGGCTAAGCCGATCGGATCTTCGGCACTATCCCGACGCCATCATACTCTTTAGGCCACTTTTCCCCTTGATTTAGCAGCCTTTTTTCTAGCCACCTTTTCCCTCCCTGTTAAAGAGCATTCCAACTCGCCCTGACGGGCACTTTGCCGATTGTAGCTCACTTTTTCCCCGACGTCAGCGCCGGGTTTCAGCCCGCTTTTCCTGCCGGAACCGGGTTTTATCGGGAACCCGTGACGGTGGGGCAGCTTGCCTGCGCCGCTGACGCGGGTTGGCGGGTGCGGGCTGGCGAGGCCCGCAGGTGAAGCTTTTTAACAGGGAAGCCCCCCTGGGGCTGCACGGGGCGGAGATGGCGAGCACGGCAACGAGCGAGGAGCCTGCGACTGCGAGCCGGGCGCAGCCAGTGCAGCGGGGTTGGGGCGGGGGCCATAAACCGCGCCAGCTTGCTGGCCTGCCTTCAGGGTTGTTGACCTTGACGGGCTGACCGGCCACGGTTTCAGGCGGGTTTGGGCGCCGGAGCCGCCACGGACGGCGGCGACTGCGGCGGTGGATTTTAGCACTGATACTGACAGCAGCGGGTGAGCGAGCGAACCCGGTGCGCCTCTGGGGCTGAGAAGCTCAACCCGGCGGCCAGCCGCACGCTGTTGTTGAGGTGACCGCGCAGCGCCCTTGGGTGGG